>DAIPXU010000007.1:0-19606 GCA_036783055.1 Burkholderiaceae bacterium
GGGTCTGGCCATCGAAAAAAACCATGCAATCTGGGGGTTTGAGGCCTCACACGCCCTGCTACGCCCCTCTGATGGAGCCGATTAGAGCTAGTGGTGCGGGATGGCGTTGGCGAATCGAGCCGAACTCAAGTCTCGGCCCGTGCGCCGGGCGCCTTAGCCTGCGACGAAGCGGGACTGTTTCTCTAGGAGGGTCTGGCAATCGATGCAGCGGATCTTGCCGAGTTTGAGTCGGGCCGAGACGATTTTCTCTGCGCAATCGATGCAGTGGACACCGTCGAAATCGGGACTGGTCTCGGGGGCAATCTTGCGGCGGGCCAACTCGAGTGCATCCTCGTTGAACTGCGCCTCTATCGCCGAGGCGCGGTCACTCTCGTCGGAGAGTTCAAAGTAGTTTTCGTTTTTTTCTAGTGCCATGATTCCTCCTGGGCGTCACTCATAATGGACGCTCGGGCGCCACAATAACATCGAGACACAGTCGACCCCATATCGCATGAGAGGTTCCACAAAGATTATTGGCGCGTGCCTACTCCTTTTTGGAGTTTGCGCCCACTATCCAGCGTCGACACAGGATATGACGGCCTGGGGCAACCTGCCCCTGCAGTTTTTTGAGTCGCGGCGTGTCCCGGCCGATGCAGTGGGAATAGCGATTGCGGTTCTCAAATCAGGTGAATTACGGGGGCCACCGAATTGGATCGAGCATCGCGCCCGGCAGTCGATGAATCCCGCTTCGACCATCAAGCTGGTGACCACGCGGGCGGCCTGGTCGATTCTGGGCCTCGACTATCGGTCTCGAACCCGCGTCTGGACCACCGGACGCGTGAGGGGTGGGGTGCTCAAGGGCCCCATCTTCATTCAGGGTGGCGGTGATCCCAAACTGGTTCTTGAAGACATCGAGCAAATCGTCGACCAACTCCGGGCCAGGGGCATTCGTGTCATTGAGGGCGATTTCGTCCTCGATGGAAGTCGCTTCTCCGAGGCACCGGGTGACCCCAATGCCTTCGATGGCCGTGGCTACAAGCCTTACAACGTCGAACCCCACGCAGCGATGTTCAATTTCAAGTCGGTCCGGGTGGGCCTGCGCCCAGACCGCGGGCGCGTGGCTGTCGAGACCATGCCCAATCTTCACGGCCTTCGAATCAACACCTCCATTCGTCTGGTTCAAGGGGGTTGCGGCGCGAACTCCTTGGAGTGGATCCAGCGCGCCAATCTCATTGACGTCAGTGGCCGCATGGGCCGCAACTGCCCTTGGCAAGAGAACTACATCAGTGTCTACAGCCACCTGCAGTTTGCGCAAAGGCTTTTTGCAGCAAGCTGGAAGAATTCGGGCGGCGTGTTTCGAGGCAAGGCCCGCGAGGGCAGGACGCCCGGCAATGCCGAGTTGTTGGTGGACTGGGTCTCTCCTCGGCCCCTCATCGATGTCCTCGCCGACATCAACAAACTCTCGAACAATCCAATGGCAAGGACCGTCTTTCTGAATCTCTCGGCAGAGACGGGCGGGCCGGGGAGCCGAGACGATGCCGATAAGCGCGTTCGAGCATGGCTGGCCGAACGGGGATTGAGCTTCTCGGAGTTGGTCATGGACAACGGATCGGGCCTCAGTCGGCACGAGCGCATATCGCCAAGAAGCCTCACTGAGCTGCTGGTTGATGCAATGCTCGCGCCCCAGGCAATGGAGTGGATTGGCACTCTGCCGGCCGCGGGGGTTGAGGGCACGATCCGGCGTCGACTCAAGGACGGATCGGTGGCAGGCCGGGCCTGGATCAAGACGGGAAGCCTAGAGGGTGTTAGGGCTTACTCTGGATATATTCTCAGTCAATCGGGCCATTGGGTTGCCTTTTCAGCGATCATCAATCATCCGCGTGCGGTCGAGGCGGCCCCGTCATTGGACTCCCTCGTGAAGTGGATAGTCGAAACCCTATAGGCGCCCCAGAGTCCAACACCCATGAACGCGAAGCCACCACTGGTACCGCCCATTTTTAACCGGGAACTGCTCTACCGTCGGGGCATGACGGCAGTCGTCTTGTTGGTGCTTGCTCTCTCCACGGTCCTCACCGAGGCTGGCCGCGCACGGCTTATGGGCTGGGGCGCCACCTTCATGGGGGCCTTGTCCGCCGAACCCGCCAACTCCGTCTTCCATGCCCGGGCCACCAACCTCACGGTCGAACAGTCCCGAACGGCCCGCTGGATTGCCCGCAAGCATCGGGTCTCCCTTCCAGCAGTCGAGCAGATTGTCTCGGTGGCCTTCGAGAGCGCGGCCATCTTCCGACTCGACCCTTACTTGATCCTTGCCGTGATCTCCGTCGAGTCTGGCTTCAACCCCCTCGCAGAGAGCAAGGCGGGCGCCAAGGGCCTCATGCAGGTCATTCCCGAGTACCACAAGGAGCGGTTCGCCCAGCATGGCGGCTTGGGCGCAGCACTCAATCCATGGGCCAATATTCAGGTTGGTTCGGGAATCATTCGTGAGTACCTCGACCGCTTTAAAACCATCGAGTCGGCGCTGCTCGCTTACGTGGGGGTTGGGCCCACGGGCGTGAGCGGCTATCCCGACAAGGTCATGCGCATCCGTGAGCAGATGCGCGCAGCCTCACAGGGACGGGTCCTGGCCTAGGGCCCCTCTTGGCCGTATCCTCGGGAGGCAGCCCAATTGGAGGCGTTTGCTGTCTTGAGCGCGCTTGTTTTTTGGCTGCTAGGCGGTTTTGGCGAGCGACTGCATGGCAGCCTGAACACCGCCCGCCTTGTGAGGCACACCGGCCAGACCAAGCGCCATCTCAACACCCGACAATGCGCCAATTAGGCTGAGGTCATTGAAGTCGCCGAGGTGGCCGATGCGAAAGACCTTTCCCGCCAGCTTCGACAAACCCATTCCAAGTGAGATGTTGAACTTCTCAAGCGCAATGGCCCGCAGGGCATCGGCATCGTAGGATTTGCCGCCTGTGCCCTCGGGCATCATCACCGCGGTGAGCACGGGGCTGAACTCGGCCGGGTTCTGGCAGACAACTTCCAGGCCCCATGCCTCGACGCAGGCGCGCGTTGCGGCCGAGTGGCGCTTGTGGCGGGCGAAGACCCGATCCAGGCCCTCCTCGTTGAACATATCGATGGCCTCGGCAAGGCCATAGATGAGATTGGTGTTCGGGGTGCTGGGCCAGAAGCCCTTCTTGTTCGCCTCGAGAATGTCATCCCAAGCCCAGAAGGCACAGGGCATCTTGGCGGTCTTGCTCACCTCAAGGGCCTTTGGACTGATGGCATTGAGCCCCATTCCTGGAGGCATCATCAGGCCCTTCTGCGAACTGGCCACGGCCACGTCCACACCCCATTCATCGAACTTGAACTCCACGCTTCCGAGGGCCGAGATGGTGTCCACCAGGAGCAGTGCAGGGTGCTTGGCCGAATCAATGGCCCTGCGAACAGCTGCAATGTCAGAGGTGATTCCGGTGGAGGTCTCGTTGTGGACCACGCAGACGGCTTTGATCGCGTGTTGGGAATCTCTCTTGAGGCGCTCGGCAATCATCTCGGCGCGAACGCCTTCGCGCCAGCTGCCTTGCATCATCTCTGGCTTGAGACCGAGTCGCGTGGCCATGCGGGCCCAGAGGGTTGCGAAGTGCCCCGCCTCGAACATCAGGACCTCATCGCCGGGGCTGAGTGTATTGACCAGCGCGGCCTCCCAGGCGCCCGTGCCGGAGGCAGGGTAGAGCACCACCGGGCCACTGGTGCCAAAAAGTGGACGCACCGACTCGAGCACGCGCAGGGCAAGGGCCTGAAACTCAGGGCCTCTGTGGTCGATGGTCGGAAAGTCGATGGCCCGCAGGATGCGGTCGGGCACATTGGAGGGTCCGGGGATCTGCAGGAAATGGCGGCCCTGGCCAATGCGATTGAGGCTCGAGCGGGCGTTGATTGCCTGGGGAAAATCGCGTTGCATGTTCAATGGCTTTCTGTATCGTGAAACCAATCAGACATTGTAATCTCTAGGCCAAATCAAGTCTTGCAAAGTCGACAACTGTGATTCAAAACGCACCCGCCCCCGAGCCGGCCCGACGGGCACTGCTCCAGGGCCGAATCGGTCAGGCGATTGCTCGCCAGCCACTGGTGAGTCGGCTGCGGTCGGAGTTGCAGGGCGAGGTGCTCTTCGACGCCGCATCCAGGGGCCGATATGCCACTGACGCCTCCATCTATCAGGTCATGCCCATTGGGGTTGCAGTGCCCAAGTCATTGGCCGACCTGCGCCTGGCCCTCGACATCGCCCGCGACGCGGGTGTGCCCATTCTGCCCAGGGGCGGGGGCACCTCTCAGTGTGGCCAGACCGTGGGCGAGGCCCTGGTCCTCGATACCAGCCACCACCTCAGAGGCATCCGTGACCTCGATGCCGATGCCAGGACAGTGACTGTTGAACCTGGCGTGGTCCTCGACCACCTCAATCAGTTTCTCAAGCCGCATGGACTCTGGTTTCCAGTGGATGTCTCCACGGCGGCCCAATGCACCATCGGCGGAATGGCCGGAAACAATTCCTGCGGCTCCCGATCGCTCTTCTACGGCAACATGGTTCACAACGTTGAGGCGATTGACGCCGTTCTCGACGACGGCACCCGGGCCCGGTTTGCTCGTTTTGGTGACGGGGGTCCGATGGCCCTCTCCAGCCAGAGGATGCGCGATCTGGTATCGGGGCTATTCCAGGTGGCTGAGTCGGTGCGAGCGGAGGTCGAGGCGGTCTGGCCCAAGGTCATGCGCCGCGTTGGTGGCTACAACCTCGATGTCTTTTTCCCTCAGAGCGAGCGGCCCTATAACGCCGATGGCAGTCTGAACCTCGCGCACCTGTTGGTCGGCTCTGAGGGCACCTTGGCCACATTCGAGTCCCTCACCCTTAGGCTCGCACCCATCCCCAAGCACAAGGTACTGGGCGTAGTGAATTTCGCCTCCTTTCAGAAGGCCATGTTGAGCACGGCTCGCATTGTTGAACTCGGCCCCGTGGCGGTTGAGTTGGTGGACCGAACGATGATCGAGCTCTGTCGGGTCAACCCGGTCTTCGCGCCAGTGATTGCGGATGCGGTGGTGCCTGTCAATGGTGCACCCACGGACGCTTTATTGCTCGTGGAGTTTGCGGGCGATGATTTGGCATCACTCGAGCGGCGATTGAAAGACTTGCAGACGCTCATGGCCGACCTGGGCCAACCCCAATCTGTGGTGGCCATGACCGATGCCAAACGCCAGTCGGCACTCTGGGAGGTTCGCAAGGCGGGCCTCAACATCATGATGTCGCTCAAAGGCGATGGAAAGCCTGTGTCTTTTATCGAGGACTGTGCGGTGCCACTCGAGCACCTGGCCGACTACACCGATGCACTCACCGAGGTCTTCGCCCGTCACGGCACCCAAGGCACCTGGTATGCCCATGCCTCGGTGGGCACGCTCCATGTTCGTCCCATTCTCGATATGCGCCGAGACGGCGCCGAAAAGATGCGATCGATTGCGCAAGAGGCGAGCAGCCTGGTGCGCCGATTCAAAGGGGCCTTCTCGGGTGAGCATGGCGATGGTCTTGTGCGAAGTGAATGGGTCTCTTGGCAGTTTGGACCGCGAATCACCCAGGCCTTTGAGCAGGTGAAGGACCTCTTCGATCCGGCCAATCGCCTCAACCCGGGCAAGATCGTGCGCCCCTCCAAAATGGACGACCGCGGCCTCTTTCGCTACTCGCCGGGTTATGCCGCCTTGCCAATCACAACCGGCCTTGATTGGTCTGCCTGGAACGTAAAGAACGATCCCTCTGAGAAGGGCGATCCCGGCACCATGGGCATTCGAATCACCGAACCGGGCTCAGGTGGCGATCCCACGGGCGGTCTGGCCAAGGCCATTGAGATGTGCAACAACAATGGCCATTGCCGAAAGTTCGATGCCGGCACCATGTGCCCAAGCTACCGAGTGACGCGCCAAGAGGTCCACTCGGTTCGTGGCCGAGCCAATACCCTGCGACTCGCTGTCAGTGGCCAACTGCCCTCGGGCATTGCGGGTGGCGAGGTTGAAGAGGCACTCGATCTCTGTGTGGGCTGCAAAGGCTGCCAGCGCGAGTGCCCCACTGGCGTTGATATGGCGCGCATGAAGATTGAAGCCGCCTATCAGCGTGGCACGGCCCGAGGCTTCTCACTCAAAGACCGAGCCGTGGCCGGCCTGCCTCGGATTCGTCAAGCCGTTCGAGACTGGCCTGTGTTGGCCACCATCTTTAATCTTCGCAATCGTCTGCCGTGGGTGGCCCGACTCATGCAGCGATTCACGGGCATCGCCGCCGAGCGACCCCTGCCGCACTGGCACTCAAAAGGTTTTGCGCAACTGCGCAGGCGGGCGCAATTGCCCGAGGCCTCTTTCGATGATTGCGACCTCATTCTCTGGGCCGATACGTTCTCCGAATCGTTCTCACCCGAAGAACTGGTCGAAGTGCACCGAATGCTGCACGGCATGGGCTTTGCGGTGGCCTGGTCGGGAGCGGCCGGTTCCCAGCCCCTCTGCTGCGGCAGAACAGCGCTCTCGGTGGGCATGATCGATGAGGCCAAGTCTCAGGCCCAAGAGTGCCTTGCGGCTTTGGGGCCCGCACTCGAGCGGGGCATTCCAATTGTGGGGTTCGAGCCCTCGTGCTTACTGAGCATTCGAGATGAATGGCGCTCCTACGGGCTGGGCAAGGCTGCACAGCAACTGGCAAAACAGACCTTCTTGTTTGAAGAGTGGTGGGTCGCTCAACTTAAGTCGGGCCGCATCAAGCCGACCGCACACGGCAGCGGGCTGGAGATTTTGGTCCACGGCCACTGTCATCAGAAGGCGCAGGCGGCGATCAGCCCGACGCTCGAGGCGCTTCGTGCGGTGGGCGCAGAGGTGACACTCATTGAGTCGAGTTGCTGTGGCATGGCGGGCAGCTTTGGCTACGAGCATCGACACCAGGCGGTCTCGAGGGCCATGGCAGAACTGAGCCTGCTGCCGGCCCTGCGCAAGGCGCCCGCCGCGGCATGGATTGTGGCCGATGGGTTCTCCTGTCGACATCAAATCGCCGACCTCTCGGGGCTCGGTGCAGAGCGCCAGCCGATGCATGCGGCGGTTGCGCTGGCAAGAATTTTCGCAAGGCCCATCCCATCGGTCGCTTAGGCGCACAATTTCATTTTTCGCCACCTCAGTCATTCTCTCTACTTCAGTTAAATAGGCCCGTTATGGATCCCACCCTTCGCAAGCAAGCCCTCGACTACCACGCACTGCCGACCCCCGGAAAAATCGCCATCGCGCCCACCAAGCAGGTGGTCAATCAGCGCGACCTCGCACTGGCCTATTCACCCGGTGTGGCTGCTGCCTGCCTGGAGATTGCCGACGATCCGATGAATGTGTGGAAGTACACCTCGCGTGGGAATCTGGTTGGCGTGGTGACCAATGGAACGGCTGTACTCGGCCTGGGCAACATCGGGCCCCTTGGCGCCAAGCCGGTCATGGAGGGCAAGGCGGTTCTCTTTAAAAACTTCGCAGGCATCGACGTCTTTGATATTGAACTCAATGAGCGCGAGGACCTCGACAAGCTTGTGGAAGTGATTGCTGCACTTGAGCCCACCTTCGGGGGTATCAACCTCGAGGACATCAAGGCACCCGATTGCTTTTATATTGAGCGCAAGCTGCGCGAGCGCATGAAGATTCCGGTCTTCCACGATGACCAGCATGGGACGGCCATCGTGGTCTCCGCCGCACTGGTCAATGGCCTGGCGGTTGTCGATAAAGAAATCTCGAAGATCAAGCTGGTGGTCTCCGGCGCTGGTGCCGCAGCGCTCGCCTGTCTCGATCTCCTGCTCGATCTCGGAATCAAGAAGGAAAACATTTGGGTGACGGACATCAAGGGCGTGGTCTATGAAGGCCGCAAAGAGTTGATGGACCCAGAGAAAGAGCGATTCGCGCAGCCCACTTCGGCGCGCACGCTGGCAGATGTGATTGCTGGTGCAGACGTCTTTCTTGGCCTCTCGGCCGGCGGGGTCCTCAAGCCCGAGATGGTCAAGCAGATGGCCGAGCGACCTATTATTTTCGCGCTGGCCAACCCCGAGCCAGAGATCCTTCCCGAAGATGCGCGCAAGGTCCGTCCCGACGTGATCATCGCCACGGGCCGAACCGACTATCCAAATCAGGTCAACAACGTGCTCTGCTTTCCGTTCATCTTCCGGGGGGCCTTGGATGTTGGTGCGACTACGATCACCCGCGGAATGGAGCTTGCTGCTGTGAAGGCAATGGCCGAGTTGGCTCGGGCCGAGCAGTCCGAGGTGGTCACCGCCGCCTATGGCACAGAGGGGATTTCATTCGGGCCGGACTACCTCATTCCCAAGCCCTTCGATCCCCGGCTTATTCTGCGAATTGCCCCTGCGGTGGCGCAGGCCGCCATGAACGATGGCGTGGCCGTTCGCCCCATTGCAGACATGAATGCCTACTTGGACCGACTGCAGGAGTTTGTCTATCACTCCGGCAACTTCATGACGCCGATCATTACCGCCGCCCGCATGGCCGAGAAGCGCCGCATTGTTTTTGCCGAGGGCGAAGAGGAGCGGATTCTTCGCGCCGTTCAGGTGGTGATTGACGAGCGACTGGCCGACCCGATTCTGATTGGGCGCCCTGCCGTGATTGAGCGACGCATCAAGCGATTCGGTCTTCGAATTCGCATTGGTGAGGACTTCGAGGTGGTCAATCCCGAATTTGATGATCGCTTCCGAGAGTATTGGGAGGCCTACCACTCAATGACCGACCGCAAGGGCGTGACCGCCCAATATGCACAAATCGAAATGCGCCGTCGACATACGCTGATTGGCGCGATGATGATTCACAAGGGCCAGGCCGATGGAATGATCTGCGGCACCTTTGGCACGCATGACCTTCACTTGCACTATGTGGACCAGGTCCTGGGGCGCGCCAAGGGATCCTCGGTCTACGGGGCCATGAACATTCTCATTCTTCAGTCCCGCGTGCTTGCGCTGGTCGACACCCATGTGAATGAGAATCCCTCTGCAGAGCATCTTGCTGAAATCACGCTCTCGGCCGCCCATGTCATGCGTTCGCTCGGACTCGAGCCCCGGGTTGCACTCCTCTCACACAGCAATTTCGGCTCGGTCAATGCCGACTCCGCCCGCAAGATGCGTGCGGTGCTTTCGATGGTGCGCGCGCGCGAACCCGAGATGAACATCGATGGTGAGATGCATGCAGATGTGGCAATTGATGCCGAGTTGCGCCGCGCGATGATGCCGCATTCCACCCTTCAGGGCGATGCGAACTTATTGGTATTGCCAAGCCTTGAGTCGGCCAATATTGCCTACAACCTTCTCAAGCGGGCGGCCGGCAACAATGTGGCCATTGGCCCCATCTTGTTGGGATGCCGCGCACCGGTTCACATCCTGACTTCGTCCGCCACGGTTCGGCGCGTGGTGAACATGACCGCGCTGACTGTGAAGCACGCCAATTCAGCGAATTGGGCAGTCAGCCCAGTCTAATAGGGAAGCACGCGCGGTCTAATCGTGCGCGAGGGCGTGCTCAACTAGAACTCACCGATGCGAACGGCCACGGCGGCGAGCACGGCTGCCGCGGCCGTCTCGGTGCGAAGAATGCGTGGGCCGCATCGAATGCCGACAAACCCGGCGCGCTGGGCCTGTGACTCCTCCTCATCTGTCCAGCCCGCCTCGGGCCCAATGGCGATGGTGAGGACACTCGAGAGTGGCGCCTGGCCCAGGGACTCGGATGCAAACGGATCCAAGATCCAGCGGGTCTGCTTCAGCCCCTTTTTTCTCTGCTCGCTCTGCTCGCCCTGCTCGGTTTGCTCGTTTTGCCTCCTTCGATCAAATTGTTCACTGCGTTCGCCGCCCTTGCTGTCCTCGCTGTTCTCTATCGACGCGAAGTATTCGGCGGAACGCTGCAGAGGTGCAATGGTTGGCACGGCATTGCGCCCGCACTGGGCGGCCGCGGCCTCAGCGATTGCGCGCCAGTGGGCGAGTCGCTTCTCGAGCCGGGGCCCTTCGAGTTTCAACTGGCTGCGCTGTGCTGCGAGGGGCTGAACCAAGGTGGCGCCCAACTCACTCGCCTTTTGGACCACCCAATCCATCTTGTCGCCCAGGCAGAGGGCCTGGACCACAGTGATCTGCAGCGGCGACTCGCGAGAGACGGTCTTCACGGCACCAACTTCCACCATGCAGGCTTTTGCATTGGCCTCTACAACCCGAGCCCCCGCCTCGTTGCCCAGTCCGTCGAAAAGGACAATGGTGTCCCCCTGTTCGGCGCGCAGCACGCGGACCAAGTGGTGGGAGGCCTCCTCGGAGAGTTGGCAGGGCCCCTGGGCCAACGGCCTGTGGAAGAGTCGAATCTGCATGGGTCGGGGGCGGTCGTGGTTGGTCTCGAGGGGGTCAACCCATCGTGTCGTCGAGCACGGACTTATTCATCAGTTTTTCTTTGAAATAATGGTCAGAAACATCAATTGGTCTTAGGGATGGCGGTCTCAGTAGAATCCCTATTCCTCACTGCCCGCCGGATTCTCTAATCATGTCAAGCCAGTCTACCCAAGCCAGCCACTCCGCTCCCACGCGTCGTCAGATGGCCAATGCCATTCGGGCCTTGTCGATGGACGCGGTTCAGGCCGCCAACTCAGGTCATCCGGGCATGCCCATGGGCATGGCCGAGATCGCTGTGGCGCTCTGGGCAGACCACCTGCAGCACAACCCCAGCAACCCCGCCTGGCCCAACCGAGATCGTTTTGTGGTCTCCAATGGCCACGGCTCGATGCTCTTGTATGCGCTGCTGCACCTCACCGGCTACGACCTTCCCATTGGCGAGATCAAGCGGTTTCGGCAACTTCATTCAAAGACCCCAGGCCACCCCGAGGTCGACGTGACGCCCGGTGTGGAGACCACCACGGGCCCCTTGGGGCAGGGCATCACCAATGCCGTGGGCATGGCACTGGCCGAGCGGCTCCTGGCGGCCGAGTTCAATCGGCCCGGCATGGAGGTTATGGATCACCACACCTATGCGTTCCTGGGCGATGGCTGTCTGATGGAGGGCATTAGCCACGAGGCCTGCTCGCTGGCTGGCGTCTGGGGCCTCTCCAAACTCATCGCGCTCTACGACGACAACGGCATCTCGATTGATGGAAAGATCGACGGATGGTTTCGAGACGACACGCGCAAGCGTTTTGAGGCCTATGGATGGAATGTGATTGGGCCGATTGATGGGCACGACGATTCAGCGGTGAGCCAGGCCATTGAGCGCGCCAAGGGCTGGGCACGCATTGGATGCAATGGCCGACTGGCCCCGACCCTCATCATCTGCAAGACAGAAATTGGCAAGGGTTCTCCCAACCGAGTGGGCACTGCAAAGGCCCATGGGGAAGCACTGGGCGACGCAGAGATTGCCTTGACCCGAGGCGCCATCGACTGGCCCCATGCCCCCTTTGAAATTCCATCGGATGTGGCGCAGGCTTGGAGTGCCAAGTCGCGCGGGGCTCAGATGGAGTCCGAATGGAAGTCCCTCTGGCAGCGCTATGCGTCGGCCCATCCCGAACTGGCCAAGCAACTCGATGATCGGCTCGCTGGGCGCTTTCCCGCGGACTTCGAGTCGCGCAACCAAGCACTTGTTTCAGAGTTTTGTAAGCAAATGCCCAATGTCGCCACACGCAAGGCCTCGCAGATGGTCTTGGATGACTTGGGCCCTCGTCTGCCTGCCTTCTTGGGGGGCTCGGCCGACCTCACCGGCAGCAACCTCACCAATTGGAAGGGTGTGGCGTCGCTCTCGGTGGAACGCCAGGGTGAAATGACAGCGGGTCGGCATAGTTGAGATGGGGTGCGGGGGTTCGGCGTGGCTGCCATTTGCAACGGCATTGCCTTGCACGGGGGCTTCATTCCCTATTGCGGCACCTTCCTCACCTTCTCTGACTACAGCCGCAATGCCATTCGCATGGCCGCGCTCATGAAGCGCCAGGTGATTCATGTCTTCACCCACGATTCGATTGGCCTGGGCGAGGACGGGCCGACCCATCAGCCGGTGGAGCATCCGGCGAGCCTTCGGCTCATTCCAGGCCTGCATGTCTGGCGGCCGGCCGATGCGGTGGAGACCGCTGTGGCGTGGCAGGCTGCACTCCTCTACAAGACTGGCCCCACTGCGTTGCTTCTCTCTCGCCAGGCCCTGCCACCGCAGATCTGTTCTCCGGAGCAGGCCAAGAATGTGGGCAAGGGTGGCTATGTGCTCTCGTCAGATCCTCGGCCGGACATCGTCTTGATGGCCACTGGTTCGGAGGTCTCCCTTGCCATGGCGGCAGCCGGCCAACTGCGTTCGCAGAAGGTTGCAGTGCGGGTGGTCTCTCTGCCCTCGACCACTGTTTTTGATCAACAGCCCAGCAGCTACAAAGAGTCGGTGCTGCCCCACGGTGTGCCGCGGGTGGTGATCGAGGCGGGCGTCACCGATGGCTGGTGGAAGTACCAGCCCGATGCAGTGATGGGCCTGGATCGTTTCGGTGAGTCTGCCCCGGCCGGTGAGCTCTTTAAGCTCTTTGGGTTGACCGCCGAGGCGGTCGTAGAGACGGCTAAGATCGTGCTCAGTCACTCATAAATTCATTCATTGGCAAGGAGCAGTTCATGGCTTTTCGTGTAGCAATCAATGGTTACGGCCGCATTGGTCGCAATGTCTTGCGTGCCCATTACGAAGGCGGCAAGCGACACGACCTGGAGATCGTTGCAATCAACGACCTGGGCAACTCAGAGACCAATGCACACCTCACCCGCTACGACACTGCGCATGGCCGTTTCCCAGGCGATGTGAAGGTGGAGGGCGAACACATGGTTGTCAATGGCGACCGCATTCGCGTGCTCGCCAATCGCAATCCGGCCGACTTGCCCTGGGCAGACCTTGGGGTTGATCTGGTCATGGAGTGCACGGGGTTTTTCACATCCAAAGAGAAAGCATCCTCGCACCTCTCCGGGGGTGCCAAGAAGGTATTGATTTCTGCACCCGGTGGGAAGGATGTCGATGCCACGGTGGTCTATGGTGTGAACCACTCGGTGGTGAAGGCCACTCACACGGTGGTCTCCAATGCCTCCTGCACGACCAACTGCTTGGCGCCGGTGGCCATGGTTCTCAATCAGGCATTGGGCATTGAGTCGGGCCTAATGACCACGATTCATGCCTACACCAATGATCAAGTGCTCACCGACGTCTACCACGAGGACCTGCGCCGGGCGAGATCGGCCACCATGTCAATGATTCCCACCAAGACCGGTGCCGCGGCGGCCGTGGGCCTGGTTCTGCCCGAACTCAATGGCAAGCTCGATGGCTTTGCCATGCGTGTGCCCACCATCAATGTCTCGGTGGTCGACTTGAGTTTCCAGGCCAAAAAGGCCACCTCGGTCGATGAGGTCAATGCATTGCTCAAGGCCGCCAGCGAGGGTGCATTGGCTGGGGTCTTGGGTTACAACACCGACCCCCTGGTCTCAATCGACTTCAACCACGACCCGCGCTCGAGCGTTTTTGATTCCACCCAGACCCGCGTCTCTCCGGACGGACTATTGGTGAAAGTGCTCTCCAGGTATGTCTACGAGTTGGGCTTCTCCAACCGCTTGCACGATACCGCGGTGGCCTTGCTCTCGGCGAGGTAAACGAAATGAAGTTCAAGCGCATGAGCGATCTGACGCTCAAGGGCAAGCGCGTCTTCATTCGCGCAGACCTCAACGTGCCGCAAGACGAGACCGGCCGCATCACGGACGACACGCGCATTCGCGCCTCGGTGCCTGCCATTCAGATGGCACTCGATGCCGGTGCCGCTGTCATGGTGACCTCTCACCTGGGGCGCCCCACCGAGGGCGAGTTTCGACCCGAAGACTCCTTGGGCCCCATTGCGCTGCGTCTTGCAGAGTTACTCGATCGCAAGGTGCCGGTGATTCACGACTGGCTCGATGGGGCGTTTCCGCTTGCACCGGGTGATCTCGTGGTGCTCGAGAATTGCCGCGTGAATGCGGGTGAGAAGAAAGACAATCAGGATCTCGCAAAGAAGATGGCCTCGCTCTGCGATGTTTATGTGAACGATGCTTTTGGCACGGCCCACCGGGCCGAGGCCACCACCCATGGACTGGCCTTGGCTGCGCCGGTGGCCTGCGCGGGGCCGCTGATGGCCGCGGAACTCGATGCACTGGGTCGCGCATTCGAGAGTCCACGGCGGCCCTTGGTTGCGATTGTCGCGGGCTCAAAGGTTTCCACCAAACTCACCATTCTTCGCTCGTTGGCCGAGAAGGTGGACCAGTTGATTGTGGGCGGTGGCATTGCCAATACCTTTATGGCTGCGGCTGGACTCCCCATTGGTCGCTCCTTGGCCGAACTCGATCTGCTTGATGAGGCTCGCGCGATCATGGCCACCATGCGGGCCCGCGGTGCCGAGGTTCCTCTGCCCGAGGACATTGTCACTGCCAATGAGTTCTCATCGCAGGCCCGAGCGAACAAGGTGCTTGCCCATCAGTGTGCCGATGACGACATGATTCTCGACATTGGTCCTCGCACCGCGGCGAAGCTGGCGGGCCTCATTGCCATGGCCGGCACTGTGGTCTGGAATGGGCCACTCGGTGTGTTTGAGATTGAGCAATTCTCGGGCGGCACACGCACCCTGGCTGCGGCCATTGCCCACTCACCGGCTTTCTCCATCGCGGGCGGTGGCGACACTCTGGCGGCCATTGCCAAGTACAACATCGCCAATCAGATCGACTACATCTCCACTGGGGGGGGTGCCTTCTTGGAGTTCCTTGAAGGAAAAACACTTCCCGCGGTCGCGGCCCTACTGGCCCGGGCCTAGGCGTTTGTCTTGACCTGCCTTGGTGGGTGAAAATCGAGGTTTTCTCGAATTTCACCCCAAGGAGAACCCCCATGGCCCTGGTCTCGATGCGACACCTGCTCGACCATGCTGCCGAAAACGGCTACGGCATCCCCGCATTCAATGTGAACAACCTCGAGCAGGTGCAGGCGATTATGTCGGCTGCGGCCGAGGTCGATGCCCCGGTGATCATGCAGGCCAGTGCGGGTGCAAGAAAGTATGCTGGTGAGGATTTTCTTCGCCACCTCATTGCTGCAGCGGTAGAGAGTTACCCGACGTTGCCGGTGGTGATGCACCAGGACCATGGCCAGAGCCCTGCGGTCTGCAGTGGTGCCATTGGCCTGGGTTTCTCCAGCGTAATGATGGATGGGTCGCTTGAGGCCGATGGCAAAACGATTGCCAGTTACGACTACAACGTGTCGGTGACCAAAGAGGTGGTGCAGATGGCCCACCAGAAGGGCATCTCGGTCGAGGGCGAGTTGGGTTGTCTGGGGTCGCTCGAGACCATGCGCGGTGACAAAGAAGATGGCCATGGCACCGACTCCACCATGACCGTGGACCAACTACTCACCGACCCCGAGCAGGCCGCCGATTTTGTTCGTCAGACCCAGCTCGATGCCTTGGCCATTGCCATTGGCACCAGCCACGGGGCGTACAAATTCACACGCAAGCCCACGGGCGACATTCTTGCGATTGGTCGCATTCAAGAGATTCATCGCCGCATTCCCAATACCCACCTGGTCATGCATGGCTCGTCTTCCGTTCCCCAGGAGTTACTCGATGAGATTCGCCAATTCGGTGGCGATATGAAAGAGACGTATGGCGTGCCGGTGGAGGAGATTCAGAAGGCCATTGGGCATGGTGTGCGCAAGATCAACATCGATACCGATATTCGCCTGGCGATGACCGCGGCCATTCGTCGATTCATGGCAGAGAACCCCGAGAAGTTCGATCCCCGCGATTACCTCAAGCCTGCCCGCGAGGCGGCCAAGGCCATCTGCAAGGCCCGCTATGAGCAGTTTGGCTGCGCTGGCCAGGCCAGCAAGATCAAGCCTGTGGCCCTCGAGGCCATGGCCAGTCGCTACCAATCGGGCGCGCTGGCCCAGGTTGTTCAATGACCGCTCTCTATCAGACATCGATTCGCTCACTGCCACTGATCGGTCGCGGCAAGGTTCGCGATCTCTATGCGGTGGGCGATGACAAGCTGCTGATGATCGCCAGCGATCGGCTCTCGGCCTTCGATGTGGTGATGTCCGAACCCATCCCCGAGAAGGGTGTGATTCTCAATCGCATGAGCGAGTTCTGGTTTGCCAAGCTCGCCCATATTGTTCCCAATCACCTCACCGGCATCGATCCCGAAACCGTGGTGACCGAGGCCGAGGTGGAGCAGGTGCGTGGGCGTGCCGTGGTGGCCAAGCGACTCACGCCGCTCCCTGTAGAGGCCGTGGTGAGGGGCTACTTGATTGGCGGTGGCTGGAAGGATTACCAGGCCACGGGCTCGGTCTGTGGCATTGCCTTGCCCAAGGGGCTCTCGATGGCCTCGCGGCTGCCCGAGCCTATTTTTACCCCGGCCCACAAGGCCGAGGTGGGGCAACACGACGAAAACATTTCCTTTGAAGAGGTCGTGAAGTTAATTGGCGAGAAACATGCCAATGAGATTCGTCGCATCAGCCTGGCCCTCTACAACGAGGCCGCCGCCTACGCCTTGGAGCAGGGCATTATTGTGGCCGACACCAAGTTTGAGTTTGGTCTGGATGACAAGGGTGTGATTCATCTCATGGACGAGGTGCTCACCGCCGACTCATCGCGCTATTGGCCGGCCGATGGTTATGCAGAAGGCATCAGCCCACCGAGTTTCGACAAGCAGTTTGTTCGCGACTACTTAGAGACCCTGGATTGGGACAAGACAGCGCCTGCCCCCGAGTTGCCTGCGCGTGTGATTGCGCAGACCGCCGACAAATACCGCGAGGCCTTGTATCGCATTGCAGGTGTTCGCATGCCGGTCGTCGGTGTGGTGATGGGTTCTCAGTCCGACTGGGAGGTGATGCGACACGCCGTTGAGATTCTTGATCGATTCGGCATTCCGCACGAGGCCCGCGTGGTCTCGGCCCACCGCATGCCCGATGCGCTCTATGGCTATGCCGAGTCTGCCCATGCCCGCGGCTTTCGCGCAATTATTGCCGGGGCCGGTGGTGCTGCCCATCTGCCGGGCATGTTGGCATCGAAGACCACGGTGCCGGTTTTTGGTGTCCCAGTGCCATCCAAATACCTGCGCGGCGAGGATTCGCTCTATTCAATTGTTCAGATGCCCAAGGGCATTCCAGTGGCCACCTTCGCCATCGGTGAGGCAGGTGCCGCCAATGCCGCCTTGCATGTGATTGCCACCCTGGCCACTCAAGACGATGTGCTGCGTGAACGCCTCGAGGCCTTTCGAATGCAACAGACCGAGGCGGCCCATTCCATGAACGCGACACTCGGCCGCTGAGGCACTGATGCAAATCGGATTGCTGGGCGGCGGCCAACTCGGCCGCATGATGATTCAGGCAGCCCATCGCATGGGCCACACTGTGGTGGTGCTCGACCCCGATCCACTCGGTCCTGCCGGGCAACTCGCCGATGACCATGTGGTGGGCGATTACCGCGACGCCCAGGCGCTTGCGGTTTTTGCGAGCAAGGCCCGCGTCTTCACCACCGAGTTTGAGAACGTGCCAGCAGAGTCGCTGCGTTTTCTCGCGGCCCATGGCGCCACCTATCCATCGGCTGACTGCGTCGAGCGTGCACAAGATCGCTTGGTCGAGAAGGCCTTCATCGCCTCGGCCGGCGTGCCAGTGGCCCCCCACTGGCCGGTGCGCAGTTCAGAAGAGGCCCTTGCACTTCCGGCCCAGGCCTTCCCGGGCATTCTCAAAACCGCCCGCGTGGGGTACGACGGCAAGGGCCAGCAGACGGTCTTGTCGGCGCAAGAGGCCGAGCGTGCCTTTGTCGAGATGGGCTCGGTGGCCTGTGTGCTCGAGCGACGCCTCATGCTCGCCAGTGAAGTCTCGGTGATTCTTGCCCGCTCGGCAAAGGGCGAGGTCGAGGTCTTCCCCCTGGCCGAGAACGTTCACCGCCAAGGCATTCTTCACACCACCACTGTGCCCGCATCAGTCACGCCCGCTGTGGCCGAGAAGGCCCAGGCTTGGGCCCGCGGGGTGGCCGAGGCGATGAATTATGTGGGCGTGATGTGCCTGGAATTTTTTGTATTGGACTCGGGTGAGTTGGTGGCCAACGAGATGGCCCCGCGTCCGCACAACAGTGGCCACTACACCATCGAGGCCTGTGAGACGAGCCAGTTCGAGCAGCAGGTTCGCATCTGTGTGGGCGATTCCTTGGGGCCCACGGCACTGCGTTTCCCGGTGCGCATGACCAATCTCTTGGGCGACCATTGGTTCCCCAATGGTCCGGACCGCGCAGCGGTAGAACCCGATTGGAAGCGCATGGTGAAGGAGGGCAAGGCGGTCTTGCACCTCTACGGCAAGTCCGAGCCTCGGCCCGGTCGCAAGATGGGCCACATCACCGAGAGGCTCGACTGATGCAATCCCTCTCGGCCACGGAGTTGGACCGAGCAGCAGCGCTTTTATTGAATGGGGGGTTGGTGTGGCTGCCCACCGAGACCGTCTATGGCTTGGGCGCCGATGCCAGCAACGCATCGGCCGTTTCGCGCATTTTCGAA
This sequence comes from Burkholderiaceae bacterium, assembly GCA_036783055.1. Classification (GTDB taxonomy): domain Bacteria; phylum Pseudomonadota; class Gammaproteobacteria; order Burkholderiales; family Burkholderiaceae_A; genus Hahnella. The sequence continues at coordinate 18,525 of DAIPXU010000007.1, forward strand.
GTCAAGGGCCGGCCCAAGGGCCATCCACTGATTGTTCACGCGGCCTCTCTCGAATCCGCGATGCCGCTGGCCAGCGAGTGGAGTGAGACCGCCAGAGAATTGGCGTCCGCGTTCTGGCCCGGCCCACTCACACTCATTCTTCCGGCCTCACCATTGGCCCTTGATGAAGTCACCGGGGGTCAGCGCAGTGTGGGAATTCGTGTGCCAGGTCACCCGGTGGCGCTCGGCCTTCTGCAGGCCTTTGCGAAGGTGGGGGGCAGTGGTTGGTTGGCAGCGCCCTCTGCGAATGTCTTTGGCGCGGTGAGTCCCACACGGGCGCAGGATGTGGTGCGAAGTTTAGGCGGCCGAATGGGTGAGGGCGATGCCGTGATCGATGGGGGCGCATCGAGCGTGGGTCTCGAGAGCACGATTGTGGATTGCACCGTGAGCCCACCCCGAGTGCTGCGGCCCGGCGGGATTGCGCGTGAAGCCATTGATGCCGTGGTTTGTTTGGCAGATTCAGAGGCGGCGAAACGGCAGGCCGCACCCCGTGTCTCGGGGAGTCTCGCCTCGCACTACGCCCCGCGAACTCCACTCAAGCTGATGTCGCAAGAAGAGATGCACAAGCGCTTGGCCCTACTGCACAGTGCCCCCAAGCGCATTGCTGTCTGGTGTCTGGGCGATGAGAACGATCCGCAGGGCAGGGCACTCATCGCACAACTCAGCGCGAGTGCAGATTGCGAGGTGCTGCAAGCACCCGCGCAGCCCGATGCCTACGGGCAGCAGTTGTATGCGCGGCTCAACGACTGGGACCAGGCCGGCTTTGATGAGATTTGGGTCGAGCGCCCGCCCGAGGGCCTGGCCTGGGAGGCGGTGCTGGACCGCTTGGGGCGGGCTTCTAAGCGCTAGCGCTCTGATGCCCTACTTTATCTCCGCAGTTTATGCGGTGTTTAACTGGGCTATTCACCGCACAAAAAGCGGCAATTGCTGAGTTGAGTTTGGACGGGGTGATTGCGCTTTGGGCGTCAAGTGTTGGCATAATATGCCAATCTGACTCCAGAGCCTTCCACCATGCCCACAAGAAATGTCGTACTCACTGATCA
>DAIPXU010000008.1:0-19401 GCA_036783055.1 Burkholderiaceae bacterium
ATGCCCAATCGTGGATACCTGCTGGCAGACCGTGACGGGTGGGCACATGATCACGCCCATGCCTGGTGCCACGCCGCTGGTGCCGGGGTCGTGCACGCTGCCCTTCCCGGGTATTCAGGCGGCAATCGTCGATGAATCCGGCGGTGCCGTGCCCAATGGGCAGGGCGGTATTCTGGTGGTGAAGCGACCCTGGCCCTCGATGATTCGAACCATTTGGGGTGACCCCGATCGCTTCAAGAAGGCCTACTACCCCGAGGAACTTGGTGGCCGCCTCTACCTTGCGGGCGATGGTGCCATTCGCGATAAGAAAACGGGTTACTTCACGATCATGGGTCGTATCGATGACGTGCTCAATGTCTCCGGCCATCGAATGGGAACCATGGAGATCGAGTCGGCCTTGGTGGCAAATTCACTGGTCGCTGAGGCGGCAGTGGTGGGTCGGCCCGATGACATGACCGGCGAGGCAATTGTTGCGTTTGTGGTTCTCAAGCAGGCCCGCCCCTCTGGCGAGGCTGCCAAGGCCGTTGCCACAGAGCTTCGCAACTGGGTTGGCAAAGAGATCGGGCCAATTGCCAAGCCCAAGGAGATCCGGTTTGGTGATAACCTTCCCAAGACACGATCGGGCAAGATCATGCGTCGTCTCCTTCGAACGATTGCGAAGGGAGAGGAGATCACCCAAGACACCTCGACGCTCGAGAATCCCGCAATTCTGGAGCAGCTCAAGCAAGCAACCTAAACTGATACACTGGCGTGCTTTGAAGGGTCGGTTGGGCCTTGGTTGGCCTCAGCCGACCACGCGTCCTCTCAGCGGAGAGATGGATGAGTGGTTTAAGTCGCACGCCTGGAAAGCGTGTATAGGTTAATAGCCTATCGGGGGTTCGAATCCCCCTCTCTCCGCCAACCCCTTACTTTGTTCATGAATACGGTCGAAGCGAAAAAAGTGCTGGAGGCCGCTTTGCTGACAAGTGGAGAACCTCTTACGGTCCCTGTCTTGAAGCGGCTATTCAATGATGAAATGGATGACGACACGGTGCGTCTGCTGCTCGATGACATTCGTCGCGATTGGGCCGACCGAAGTGTCGAGCTTGCACCGCTGGCCTCGGGCTGGCGATTTCAGTCGCGTCCCGAGATGCGGGTCTACCTTGACCGCCTTCGTCCCGACAAGCCGGCCCGCTATTCGCGGGCCACGATGGAGACTCTTGCAAGCATTGCCTATCGTCAACCAGTAACCCGGGCCGACATCGAGGAGATTCGGGGTGTCGTCGTGGCGACTCCGGTCCTTCGCGCGCTTGAGGAGCGCGGCTGGGTGGAGACCATTGGCCACCGAGATGCCCCGGGCCGGCCTGCGCTCTATGGCACCACTCGGCAGTTTTTGGATGATTTGGGTCTTCGTTCTCTTGAGGAACTCCCCGCATTGGAGGATGGATGGTCCGAGGCGGCGAGTCAGATTCTTCTCCCGGCGGGCGCACCCGCCGCGATTGCTGAGTCGATCTCAGACCAGATGGCCAGCGAAGGACACAGCAATGCTCAATGAAGACCAAGATATAGAGATCAAGCCGTTGCCGGCACCCGACGAGCCCGCGACCGAAGAAGAGTGGCCCGCGCTTCTTGGGGACCCAGCCGAGTCGGAGCATCTACTCGATTCCGAAGGCAAGGGCGTTGGCCCCGCCTACGACCCCCCCAAACTCCACAAGGTTCTTGCCGACGCGGGCATTGGCTCACGCCGTGAGATGGAAGAACTTATTCTTGCTGGACGCGTCTCTGTCAACGGCACGCCCGCTCATATCGGTCAGCGTATCGCCCACACGGACCAGGTGAAGGTCAATGGAAAGCCCATTCGAATTGCTGTTGAACCCCCGCCGGTACGGGTTCTGGCCTATCACAAGCCGGCCGGAGAGATCGTCACCAAATCCGATCCGCAGCAGCGAGTCACAGTGTTTCGCCAGCTCCCCCCTGTTCGATACGGACGCTGGATTACCGTTGGCCGGCTCGATGTCAGCACCGAGGGGCTCTTGTTGTTCACTACCTCAGGTGAGTTGGCCAATCGCTTGATGCACCCGCGCAATGAGGTCGAGCGCGAGTATGCCGTGCGGGTCTTGGGCGAACTCTCCGATGAGGCGCGGGCCCAACTGAGTCTTGGAATCACGCTCGATGATGGCGAGGCGAAGTTTGAGCGCATCGAGGAGGCGGGTGGCGATGGTGCGAATCGCTGGTGGCGAGTGTCGATTCGCGAGGGCAGGAATCGTGAGGTGCGTCGTATGTTTGAGCATGTAGGCCTCACAGTCAGCCGCCTCATTCGCATCCGCTATGGTCTGGTTCAACTTCCGCCTGGGCTCAAGCGTGGGCAGTCGGTCGACCTCTCTCAGGAGGCGGTCGCGGCACTCATGCAGTCGGTTGGCCTCAAGGGACGGGCATCGGGTGTGGCCCGAAAGTCCGGTGGTCGAGCCAAGGCGCGCACCCGTCCTGACCCTTCCAAGGGTCGCGCACCCCGCAGCCCACAGGCCTTTCAGGGCCCGATGTCATCGGAGTCTCGATTGGCTGTGGACCCACACGATCGCGCGCTCGATGCAGAGGACTTCCAGCCCACTCAGGAGGAGGACGAGTGGCAGCCCAGTGGTCCGGACGCGCACCTCTCGCACCTGGGCGGTGCCGCAAAGCGTCGGCAGGGTGGGCGCAAGCCCAATCCGCTTCAAACCACTTGGGGCACGGCCAAGCCGGGCAGCGCGTCCTTGTCGGCTCCACAGCGTCCGGGAGGTGCTGGCCGACCGGGAGGCGGCGGCCCCAAAAGAAGCGGTCCAAAACGCTCATCTCGCCCACGCAAGGGTCCCGGCGGTGGGGGTCCGACCGCTTGATGCGCGGGTGTAAATCGCTTACAATTCGGCTAGATTCTAATTTCGTTGAAATGGGCTCATTCGGGCCCATTTTTTTTTCCGAAAGGGATTAAACAAGAACAATGACCGACCGGGTTTGGGATGCAATCTCGGGGTGTGCGGCTGGTTTTGGCTATGAGCTCGTGGATCTAGAGCATGGTCCAGGTGGGCTGCTTCGGGTCTTTATCGACATCTCGGACGGCAGCCGACTGGTCTCGATCGAAGATTGTGAGGCCTTGTCGAACCAGTTGGTGCATCAACTGCCCGTTGAGGGGATTGCCTTTGAGCGACTTGAGGTGTCGTCGCCAGGGTTTGACCGTCGGCTACGCCGAGATCGAGACTTTGAGCGGTTTGAAGGTGAAAGGATTCGAGTGAAGTTGCGACATCCGGTCGGGAGTCGGCGCAACTTTGAGGGCCCCTTCGAGTGCGTCGAGGGGCACTACCGTCTGGTCTTTGAGGGTCCAGAGGGCAAGGAAATGGTTTTGGACTTTGAATTGAATGATGTGGATGAGGCACGACTGGTGCCCAATGACCCCTGGAAGGAGAAGAGGCGATGAGCCGTGAAATCCTAATGCTGGCCGATGCGCTGGCCCGCGAAAAAAGCGTCGAGAGAGAAATTGTGTTTCAGGCACTGGAATCGGCATTGGCGTCGGCAACAAAGAAGCAGTTTGTCGATGAAGTCGATGTTCGCGTCAGCATCGATCGTGATTCCGGTGATTACGAGGCAATCCGTCGCTGGCAGGTGGCTCCCGACGGCTAACTCGAGGACCACGATCTGCAGGTGATTCTTACCGAAGCCAAGAAGCAAATCGATGACGTCGAGGTGGGGGACTTTATTGAAGAGGAACTCGATGCGGTCCCGTTCGGGCGAATCGGTGCACAGGCAGCCAAGCAGGTCATTCTTCAGCGCATTCGGGAGGCAGAGCGCGAACAGATTCTGAAGGATTTCCTTGAGCGCGGCGAGATGATCGTCAATGGAACCGTGAAGCGCTTGGAGCGCGGCGACGTGATTGTTGAGGCGGGCAAGATCGAGGCCAGGCTTCCACGTGATCAGATGATTCCGAAAGAGAATCTAAGGCCGGGCGATCGCGTTCGTGCATTTCTCTTGCGGGTCGACCGCACGCCTCGTGGACCCCAGATTATTCTCTCTCGCACGGCCTCTGACTTCATCATGAAACTCTTCGAGCTCGAGGTTCCAGAGATTGAACAGGGCCTCATGACCATCAAGTCGGCGGCCCGCGACGCGGGCATTCGGGCCAAGATTGCGGTCCACACCACGGATCGCCGCATCGACCCCATTGGCACCTGCGTGGGCGTGCGCGGCAGCCGCGTTCAAGCCGTCACTCACGAGTTGGCGGGTGAGCGTGTCGACATTGTTCTCTGGTCAGATGACCCCGCTCAGTTCGTTATTGGTGCACTTGCTCCTGCCAATGTCAGCTCGATTGTGGTGGATGAGGAGCGTCACGCCATGGATGTTGTGGTCGATGAAGCCGAGCTTGCCGTTGCCATTGGGCGTGGTGGGCAGAATGTTCGTCTGGCCTCCGAGTTGACCGGCTGGCAGATCAACATCATGACTTCAGAGGAGTCTGAGCAGCGCTCTGAGCAGGAGAAGCAGCGGGTTGTCGAGACTTTCATGGCCAAGCTCGATGTCGACCAAGAGGTTGCAGAGGTTCTCGTCGGTGAGGGCTTCTCGAGTCTGGAGGAGATTGCCTACGTGCCCGTGGCCGAGATGATGGAGATGGAGGCCTTCGACGAGGACACCGTTAATGAGCTGCGAACCCGTGCGCGAAATGTGTTGCTCACCGAGGCCATTGCGACGGAGGAGAAACTCGGCACCACCACCCAAGATTTACTCGACCTTGAGGGAATGGATCACCAGCTTGCTGCCAAGTTGGCCGACGGCAAAGTGTTTTCTCGCGACGATCTTGCTGAGCTTGCGGTCGACGAGCTCATGGAGCTCACCGGCATGGAAGAGGCGCAGGCGAGCACGCTGATTATGAAGGCGCGGGCCCACTGGTTCGAAGATGAGGCCAGTGAGGCGCTCGAGGAAGGAGGGGCATCCAAGGATGGCCGCTAATACAGTCGAAGGGTTTGCCCAGGAGCTCAAGGTCTCTGCCGAGACACTTCTTGAGCAACTGAAGTCTGCTGGAGTGGATAAGTCTTCCGCATCCGATGCGCTTGCGGAGGCTGACAAAGAGAGGCTTCTCGAGGCGTTGCGAAAGTCCCACGGGGCCGAGACTGCCACTCGTAAGAAGATCACCATCACCAAGAAGCAGACGTCTGAGATTCGCCAGGCCGATGCAACGGGCAAGTCCAGAACCCTTCAGGTCGAGGTGCGCTAGAAGCGTGTCTTCGTTAAGCGCGCTGGCGCCGAGACCGCAGAGCCCGCAGTCACGGCCCCCCCAGTGGCCACCGTTACGCCCGAGGAGCAGGCGCGTCGGGATACCGAGGCCAAGAGGCAGCAAGAGTTGCTTGCGCGCCAGGAGCAGGAGCGCGCCGAGAAGCTCAAGGCCCTTGAGGAGCAGGCCCAAGCCGCGGAGATCGCCGCAAAGGCGGCGGCCGAGGAGGCGCAGCAGGCGCTCTCAGAAAACGAGAAGTCGGCCGAGGCGGTGGAATCGGATGAACCCAAGAAGTCCCGTGTCCGCAAGGTTACGGCCGCAGAGGACGCCGCCGTCAAGGCGGCTGATGCAAGGCGTGCGGTTGAGGACGAGGTGGCGGCGATCAACCGCTTGATGACGGCGGCCCGCAGCGGAAAGCTCGCCGCAACGGCAAAGGCCCCCGAGCCTGCCAAGCCCGAGTCCACCATTACCTTGAGTAAGGCTGCCAAGAAGCCTGGGGAGGAGTCCTCCGACAAGCCCAAGGACAAGAAGAACGAGAAGTCGGTTAAGTCTGCGCAGCTCTCCTCGACATGGCAAGACGATGCCCAGAAGAAGCGGGCCTTGAAGACCCGTGGGGATGTCATGGGGGGTGTAGGCGGTTGGCGCGGGTCTGGTCCGAGGTCTCGCAAGAGTGGATCGGCAGAGAAGGAGGCAAGCACCTTTGTGGCTCCCACCGAGCCAGTCGTGCGCGATGTCCACATCCCCGAGACGATTACCGTTGCTGATCTTGCTCACAAGATGTCGGTCAAGGGTGCAGAGGTGGTCAAGGCCCTGATGAAGATGGGTCAGATGGTCACCATCAACCAGGTGCTCGATCAAGACACTGCCATGATTGTTGTCGAGGAGATGGGGCACAAGGCTTTTGCCGCCAAGCTCGACGACCCCGAGGCCTTCCTCTCGGTGGACGTCTCCACAGACGATGAAGGTGAGCAGGAGTCTCGTCCACCCGTTGTCACCATCATGGGCCACGTCGATCATGGGAAGACTTCGTTGCTTGATTACATTCGGCGCTCCAAGGTGGCTGCCGGCGAAGCCGGGGGTATTACCCAGCACATTGGGGCTTACCACGTAGAGACTCCGCGGGGTGTTATCACCTTCCTCGATACACCGGGCCACGAGGCGTTTACGGCCATGCGTGCGCGCGGTGCGAATGCGACAGACATCGTTGTTTTGGTCGTGGCTGCCGACGATGGCGTGATGCCGCAGACCAAAGAGGCGATCGCCCATGCGAAGGCAGCGAAAGTGCCCATCGTTGTTGCTATGAATAAGATCGACAAGCCAGAGGCCAACCCGGACCGAGTTCGGGGCGAGTTGGTGGCCGAGGAAGTGGTGCCCGAGGAGTTCGGGGGCGATTCGCCGTTTGTTGCTGTCTCCGCCAAGACCGGTCAGGGGGTTGATGATCTCCTGGAACAGGTTCTGCTCCAGGCCGAGGTCCTTGAGCTCAAGGCACCCGCCAGGGCCATGGCAAAGGGGCTGGTGATAGAGGCACGCATCGACAAGGGCCGCGGCCCCGTGGCAACCATCCTGGTTCAATCAGGAACCCTTCGACGAGGAGACGTTCTGTTGGCGGGAAGTTCCTTCGGTCGCGTGCGGGCAATGCTCGACGAGGCAGGGCGACCCATCGAGGAGGCGGGCCCCTCCATTCCTGCAGAGATTTTGGGCCTGACAGACGTGCCTTCGGCAGGTGATGAAGTACTGGCTTTGGGGGACGAGCGAAAGGCAAGAGAGATTGCACTCTTGCGCCAGGTCAAGTATCGCGTTGTTCGTCTTGCCAAGCAACAAGACGCCAAACTCGAGAATATGTTCGAGAACATGGGCGAGGGTTTCAAGACTCTGCCGCTCATTGTGAAGGCCGATGTTCAAGGATCGCAGGAGGCGCTTGCGGCGTCGATGCTCAAGCTCTCTACCGATGAGGTTCGGGTGGCCGTTGTGCATGCAGCCGTTGGTGCCATTACCGAGTCGGACATCAACCTTGCCATCGCATCGAAAGCGGTGGTGATTGGTTTTAATGTCCGAGCCGACCAGGCCTCACGAAAGGTGGCCGAAGCCAACGGTATCGATCTACGCTACTACACGATCATTTACGATGCCGTAGACGATGTTCGCAATGCCATGCAGGGCATGCTTGCACCAGAGCGGAGGGAGAACGTCATTGGCCTCGTCGAGATTAGGCAGATCTTCAAGGTCTCTCGTCTCGGAAACATCGCGGGCTGTATGGTTCTAGAGGGCTTGGTCCGTCGAAACGCACAGGTTCGCCTGTTGCGTGACAACGTAGTTGTTTGGACCGGTGAACTCGATACCCTCAAGCGCTTCAAGGATGATGCCAAGGAGGTCAAAGAGGGCTTCGAGTGCGGCCTGACGCTCAAGAACTTTGATGCAATTCAGGAGGGCGATCAGCTTGAAGTCTTCGAAATCCAGGAAATCGCGCGGACCCTCTAGAGCCACTATCGAGCGAGGTTTCCGCGTGGCCGACCAGGTCCAGCGTGACCTCGCGGAGCTCCTTCGGCTCGAGGTGCGTGACCCCCGCATTGGGTTTGTAACCCTGACCGAGGTCGAAATTTCTGCAGACTACGCCCATGCCAAGGTCTTCTACTCGGTATTGCCGGATAGCGATGAGCAAAGAGCGAAGTCGGCCCAAGGCCTCGCTGCCTGCCGAGGTTTCTTGCGGGCACGGCTCGCACAGATGCTCGGTATTCACCAGACACCCGAACTCCACTTTGTACTCGACGACTCGGTGTCCCGAGGCGCCCATCTCAGCGCATTGATTGATGAGGCGGTGGGCCGCTCGTCTTAGGACAGCAGCGGCGGATTCTATGAGTTCGAGAAGACGCGTCGACGGCTTGTTGGTGCTCGACAAGCCAAGGGGTCCGTCTTCGACGCAGGTTCTCGGTTACGTTAAACGCTTGTATCGGGCCAACAAGGCTGGGCACGCGGGAACCCTCGACCCACTCGCCTCGGGTCTCCTACCGGTGATGTTTGGTGAGGCCACGAAGTTTGCCCAGCAGGGATTGGAGTCCGATAAGTCGTATCTGGCAGAGCTTGAGTTGGGGATCAGCACAGATTCTGGCGATGCCGAGGGCGAGGTTCTCTCGCGGCAAGAGGTCACTGTTGCGGCCGAGCAGATTGAGCGAGTTGTTGAGTCCATGGTGGGACCGCAGGTGCAGGTCCCACCCATGCACTCGGCGCTGAAGCATCGGGGCAAGCCTCTCTATGCATATGCAAGGGCTGGAGAGGAAGTTCATCGAGAGGGCCGTTCAATCGAGATCTACAGCATTGCCCTTGTTGATCTCAACGGGGCTCGGATCAAGATTCAGCTTCGCTGTTCGAAGGGCACTTATGTTCGAGTGATTGCCCAAGAGATTGGGCGCCGACTGGGTTGTGGTGCCCATCTGGCCGCACTGCGCCGCAATGGCTTGGGCCCCCTGGGGGATCGGGATGCGGTGACACTCGATCAGCTCGAAGCCCTGGCCAAGGACGACCCCTCGAGTATCGATGGCGTTCTTCTGCCCGTGGATCACCTCATTCGGGACTGGCCCACAGTAATGCTTGGCCATGGCCAGCTCGATTCTTTCTTGCACGGGCAGGTTGTCGTCATGCCCACTGCGCCTGGCGATTCGGGGCAAGACCGGGTTCGAGTGATCGATGGTTCCGGCCGGTTTTTCGGGACGGGCACTTGGTCTGGGGGGCAACTCTCCCCGTCTCGGTTGTTGGCCCAATACAGTTAAATTTCAAGGAGAAGTTTCATGCGCCAACTGCGCAATATCGCAATCATCGCCCACGTGGACCATGGCAAGACCACCCTGGTGGACAAGCTGCTTCAGCAGTCAGGCACCTTTCGATCCAACCAGGCCGTGTCGGAGCGTGTCATGGACTCCAACGACCTAGAGAAGGAGCGCGGAATCACAATCCTGGCGAAGAACTGTGCGGTGGAGTTTGAGGGCACGCATATCAATATCGTGGATACCCCGGGGCATGCCGATTTTGGCGGCGAAGTAGAGCGGGTTCTATCGATGGTCGATAGCGTTCTTTTGCTGGTCGACGCAGTAGAGGGCCCAATGCCCCAGACACGTTTCGTGACACGCAAGGCGCTGGCCCAGGGCCTTAGGCCGATTGTGGTGGTCAACAAGGTGGATCGGCCCGGGGCCCGTCCCGACTGGGTGGTGAGCCAGACCTTCGATCTCTTTGACAAGCTCGGTGCCACCGAGGAACAACTTGATTTTCCAGTGGTCTACGCCTCGGCCTTGCAGGGCTTTGCCACTCTGAACCATTCCCAGCCCGGCACAGACATGCGTCCGCTTTTTGAGGCCATTCTCCGTTATGTGCCGATCCGAGATGACGATGAGAATGGCCCCCTTCGGCTTCAGATCTGCTCCCTCGATTACTCCAGTTATGTGGGCAAGATTGGCATCGGACGGGTCGCCCGTGGCAGGCTCAAACCGCTTCAGGAGGTGGTCATTGCCGATGGGCCCGAGGGTGCGCCGCGCAAGGCTCGAATCAATCAGGTCCTGAAGTTTCGCGGTTTAGAGCGAGAGGTTGTCGAGGAGGCGCTGGCGGGCGACATTGTGCTTATCAATGGCATTGAGGATCTCAACATTGGCACCACGGTCTGTGATCCTTCCAACGTCGATGCCTTCCCCATGCTGAAGGTGGACGAGCCGACGCTGTCGATGAACTTCATGGTGAACAACTCACCATTGGCGGGCCGCGAGTGGAAGTTCGTGACAAGTCGCCAGTTTCGGGAGCGTCTGGAGAGAGAGTTAAAGAGCTATGTGGCCCTGCGCGGTGAGTTCGGTTCGGACACCGACACATTCAAAGTCTCCGGTCGCGGAGAGCTTCACTTAACAATCCTCCTTGAAAACATGCGTCGCGAAGGCTATGAGCTGGCCGTCTCTCGGCCACGCGTGGTCTTCAAGGATGGTGAGGCTGGTGAACGTCTTGAGCCCTACGAGATGTTAACCATCGACGTTGAACAAGAGCACCAGGGGCCTATCATGGAGAACCTAGGACTGCGCAAGGGCGACTTGCTCGACATGGTTCCCGATGACAAGGGCCGTGTCCGTTTGGAGTACCGAATACCGGCGCGGGGACTCATCGGTTTTCAAGGCGAGTTTCTTACGCTGACCCGTGTCACGGGCCTGATGAGTCATATCTTCGATGCCTACGGACCCTTTAAGGGGGAACTTGCCGAGCGTCGCAATGGCGTGCTCATCTCTCAGGACGATGGTGAGGCCGTGGCCTATGCGCTCTGGAAACTTCAGGAACGGGGGCGCATGTTTGTGTCGCCCGGTGAGAAGCTCTATGAAGGAATGATTATTGGTATTCACAGCCGAGACAACGATTTGGTGGTTAATCCAGTGAGAGAGAAGAAGCTCACCAATGTTCGGGCCTCGGGCAAGGACGAGCATATCGACCTCACCACACCGATTGAGCTCACGCTCGAGAAGGCAGTGGAGTTCATCGCAGAGGATGAGCTTGTAGAAATCACTCCTCAGAGCATTCGCCTACGCAAGCGATACCTGGTCGAGCATGAGCGTCGCAAGGCGGCTCGTGAAGAGGCTGCTTGATTCGCCCAAGGCCTATCGAGCTGGGTAGACCATAAATGAGTGCTGCTTTGGCAGATCTCTCGCGCCGCGCCCTCAACACCCGGCCCTTCTACGTTATGGAGTTGATGGCCCGCGCCCATGGTTTTCGAGCGGCGGGTGGTGAGGTCGTGAGTATGGTGGTGGGCGAACCCGACTTCCCGACGCCCGAGCCCATACTTGACGCGGCCCGCAGGCACCTCGATGCCGGGCGAATTCACTACACGGATGCGCTTGGACTCCTGGCGCTTCGGCAGGCCATTGCCAGAGACTATGCCGATCGAGATCAACTCGATATCGATCCAGCGAGGGTGATGGTAACGGCTGGGGCCTCTGGGGCGTTGTTGCTGTGTTTTGCAGCAATGCTCAATCCCGGAGACGAGGTTCTCATTCTTGACCCTGGATACCCTTGCAATCGTGAGTTTGTCTCGATGGTCAATGCCGTTCCTCGAGGCCTTCCCGTGAGTGCGGAAACAAACTTTCAGCCCACTCTCGAACAGATTCAGCAGGCATGGGGCCCGAATACTAAGGCACTCTTATTGGCCTCTCCAGCCAACCCCACTGGCTGCACACTCGACCCGCGTGTGGCCGCTCAGATTCACGATTTCATTGCCTCCAAGGGGGGGTGGTTTGTGGCCGACGAGATTTATCTGCGCATTCATTTCATGGGCGGTGCGCGCTCGTTCCTCGGTCTTGGGAATCGGGTGATCTCGATCAACAGCTTCTCGAAGACCTACTCCATGACTGGCTGGCGGCTGGGCTGGATGGTGGCACCCATTGAGTGGATGCCGGCGCTTGAGCGGCTCTCGCAGAATTTGTTTATCTCCGCATCGGGGCTCGCCCAGCATGCGGCCCTCGAGGCATTTCATTCAGAGACCTACGCAATCGTCGAGGGCTATCGACAACGCTATGCAGCGCATGCCGATTTTCTGCTGCCACGTTTGAAGGCACTGGGAATTGGAATCCCCGCCCAGCCCTCTGGCGCCTTCTACGCTTACTGCGATGTATCGCCTCTGGTCGACGACAGCTATGCTTTTTGTCTCGAACTCTGCGACAAGATGGGCGTACTGCTCGCCCCCGGACGCGACTTCAGCGATGTCGATGCCCAGAAGTTTGTCCGGGTCTCGTTCCCCAAGCCAATCGCGGTGTTGGAAGAGGGCCTTGACAGAATGGGGAGCTATTTTTTAGGCCGGTAGGCCTTACAGATCGACTCATCGACGTGAAGGCTTGGGCCGCCAATGAGCTCCATTCCGTAGGGCACGGCCGCAAAGATGCCCGGCACCCGAATCTCACCCGTCTCGGTCCGAAGGCCCTCTAGGGTCTCCTGAATAGCGCGGGGCCGGCCGGGTAGGTTGATGATGAGGCAGCTACCCCGAATGACCGCCACCTGGCGCGAGAGGATTGCAGTGGGGACAAATTGCAGCGATATCTGTCTCATCTGTTCGCCGAATCCGGGCAGGTCCCTGTCGGCCACCGCCAGTGTGGCCTCGGGCGTGACATCCCGCTTGGCGGGGCCCGTGCCACCCGTGGTCAGCACCAAGTCACATTTCTCATGGTCGACGAGTTCAATGAGTGTGGCCGAGATGACCGACTGCTCGTCGGGGATCAGCCTCTCGAGTGCGGTCCAGGGACTGGTGAGTGCTCGGGAGAGCCATTGCTTCAGACTGGGCAAGCCCTCATCGGGATAGACGCCGGCGCTGGCCCGATCACTGATCGATACCAGGCCAATCTTGGCCATTCGAGTGTCGTCATGCTTCATGGCACTATTGTGACCCATGCAATCCAAAGACTCCCAACCCTTCTTCTATAGCCCCGATTCCCTTCGGGACATGTCCCATCAACTGCTCGATATCGCGAGGGAACTGGGCGCATCTGATGCAAGCGCTGAAGTCTCGGAGCAGTCCGGACTCAGCGTCTCTGTTCGAATGGGGCAACTCGAGACGATTGAGCGAACACGTGACCGGGGCGCTGCGGTATCCGTCTACAAGGGTCATCGTCGGGGCCATGCCTCCACCTCAGACCTCTCGGAGCCCGCCTTGCGCGCAACTGTTCAGCGCGCCCTGGATATTGCGCACTACACGGCCGAGGACCCGCATTCGGGCCTTCCCGACGACGAGGATATTGCCCGTGAGATGCGCGACTTGTCTCTCTTTCACCCTTGGTCGATCTCTGCCGATGCGGCGGCTCGACTGGCCCTTGAGGCCGAGTCTGCAGCACTCTCGGTGAGTCCGCTGATTCAGAATAGCGAGGGGGCCTCGGTCTCGGCGAGCCACGGCCAGTTCCACTCGTCGAATTCGCGGGGTTTTTCGGGTGGCTATCCATACAGCCGACACTGGATCAATGTGGCCCCCATTGCAGGTTCGGGCGAGGCCATGCAGCGCGATGACTGGTACACCACCAGTAGAGTCTCGACCCAGTTGCTCTCGCCCAAGGCAGTGGGCCGATATGCCGCCGAACGTGCGCTATCGCGGCTCGGTGCTCGGCGAATTCCCACCGGCGAGTATCCAGTGATTTTTGAGGCCCCACTGGCCGTCGGCCTGATGGGTTCACTGGTTCATGCCCTTTCGGGAAGCGCCCTATACAGAAAAGCGAGTTTCCTTAATGAAAGCATGGGCCAGTCCATTTTCCCCGATGGACTTGAGCTTGCCGAGGATCCTTTTGTCTTGGGGGCCGCTGGAAGTGCGCCCTTCGACGATGAAGGCGTTCGTGTGAAGGCCAGGCGCGTGATTGCCAATGGACGCGTCGAGGGCTACTTTCTATCGACCTACACGGCACGCAAGCTTGGGATGCGGACCACCGGCAACTCGGGTGGCGCGCACAACCTGCGTTGGACTCTGCGCCAGCCCAACGGCGCTGTTGAATCGCTCTCGGCGCTGATTCGTCTGATGGGCCGCGGCCTCTTGGTGACTGAGCTCATGGGACAGGGTGTCAACGGGCTCACTGGCGACTACTCTCGAGGTGCCTTTGGTTACTGGGTCGAAAATGGTGAAATTCAGTATCCGGTGGAAGAGATCACGATCGCGGGCAACCTCAAGCAGATGTTCAAGGGAATCGTTGCCATTGGGGGCGATGAAATCAACCGTGGAACGAAAACCTCTGGGTCGGTATTGGTCGATCGCATGATGATCGCGGGCAGCTAGGGCCCATTACATCGCGGGGCTGGCCCCAATGTTTTTTGTGCGGCGAGTGGCTCGGTGGACCGTGCTGTTCCTTCGGACCCGCCGCAGAATCTCTGCAAGGTGCAGGCGGTTCTTTACGTCGATGGCCACTGTCAGAACGGCGAGGCCTCCCGCATGAGGCTCGATTGAGATGTCAACGATGTTGGCCTGGCATGCTGAGATGGCTGCTGCGACCTTCGCCAGTACACCAGGCTCGTCGTTGACTTCGATATCGAGGTGGGTCTGAAAAACCCGAAAGAGTGGGTCACCCCAGACAACATCCGCCCAGCGCGCGGCATCTTTGCTGCGTTGCCTGCGTGCCATGGGGCAGCTGGCCCGGTGAACGAGCAGTCCGGCGCCTCCTCGCATGAATCCCCATGCATTGTCTCCCGCGATTGGAAAGCAACAACTGGCGTACTGGACTGCAGTGCCCTCGGCCCCGTTGATGCTGATGCCTACATCGGCTTGGGTGAGGTGCTCAATGGACAGGCGCAGGGCCGCCTGTGCATAAGGATTGAGGTGCTTGGCCACCAGTGCGGTACCGTCAATCGGAGCCAGACGTCTTGCAGCCACATTGGCCAACATATGTCCCAGGCCGATGGCCTCGAAGACGCCCTCGCGGTCGTTGGCGGAGGCCTCGGCAAAGAGCTGCGACCAATTCAGGTTTGGGTCGTCGATCCCCACGAGTCCCATGCCCTTGAGGGCGGAATCGAGCAGGCGCCGGCCAAATGAGATGGCTCTCTCGCGGGTGTGATTCTTCAGGCTGTGTCGAATCTCGGCCCGTGCTTTGGCTGTCTTTACAAAGCCGAGCCAGCCTGGATGCGGATTCGCCTCGAGTCGCGTTTCTATGCGCACCACATCGCCGTTTCGCAATTCAGTATCCAGGGGCTTGCTCTGCCCATTAACGAGGGCGGCCACACAACGATTGCCCACGTCGGTGTGGACCATGTAGGCGAAGTCCACCGGGGTGGCGCCGCGGGGCAACTCGCGAATCTCACCCTTGGGGGTGAAGATATAGACGACATCGGGGAAGAGGTCGATCTTGACATGATCGATAAGCTCATTGGCCTCGCCACCACGCGTCTGCAGTAGGGATTGCATCCACTCATGGGCCTTTTGCTGCAGCGGTGTCACATTGCTGTCGTGCTCTTTGTAGAGCCAGTGCGCGGCCACGCCGGCTTCGGCCACGCGGTGCATTTCCTGTGTTCGAATCTGAAACTCGATGGGTGTGCCGTAAGGGCCGATCACAACGGTGTGAAGTGACTGATACCCATTGGATTTTGGCAGAGCGATGTAGTCCTTAAAGCGACCGGGGGCAGGCTTGAAGAGAGCGTGAAGTGCCCCCAGGGCCAGGTAGCAGTCCGATAGTCTGGGCACCAAGATGCGAAAGCCGTAGAGGTCCAACACCTCGGCAAAGCTCATCCGCTTCTCGCGCATCTTTCGGTAGATTGAGAAGAGGCTCTTCTCGCGCCCCGAAACCAGGGCCTCGATGCCGAAACGCGGAAGCTGCTCGGTCACGGATTGCTCGAGGCGACCGATGATCTCCTTGCGGTTGCCCCGCGCAGCCATCAAGGACTGAGACAACACCCGATATCGCTTGGGGAAGAGACCCTCGAAACAGAGGTCTTCAAACTCCCGAAACACCTCGTTGAGGCCGAGTCGATGGGCAATCGGCGCATAGATATCGAGGGTCTCTTTGGCAACCCTTTGGCGTTTCTCATGAGTCACGCCTTCGAGGGTTCGCATATTGTGTAGGCGGTCGGCGAGTTTGATCAGAATGATCCGAACATCGTCGGCCATGGCCATGAACATTTTGCGGAAGTTCTCGGCCTGCGCCTCCTCACGGCTCTGAAATTGGAGCTTGTCGAGCTTTGTGAGGCCGCTAACAAGAGAGGCGACGCTGGGTCCGAAACGCTCGGCAATCTCTTGTGCGCTGACGCCACAATCTTCGACGGTATCGTGGAGCAATGCCGCCATAAGCGCCTCGGCATCGAGCTTCCAGTTGCTGCAGACTTCGGCCACCGCCAAAGGGTGGGTAATGTACGGTTCGCCCGACTGCCGGGACTGTCCAAGGTGGGCCTGGTCGGCGAAACGAAAGGCCTCGGTCAGCCTGCCCGCATCGGGAGCCGGCAGATAGGAGACCCGCTCCAAGAGCTGCCCAACTGAGATAACCGCATTAGGGCGAGAGGCAACGGCGTCGCGATGCATGGCCGTTGGCTCGGTTCTTTTTCTAGATCGGCACCTTGCGAAGCATCTCGCGGCCGGTGACTCCAGCGGCGATTTCCCGCAAGGCAGTGACAGTGGGCTTGTCTCGAGAATCGACTTTGGGCGTGGAGCCCTGGGCCAGCTGACGTGCGCGATAGGCCGCTGCCAGCGCCAGCTCGAATCGGTTGGGGATTCGGTCGAGACAGTCTTCTACGGTAATTCTTGCCATGGATTTGCAATTCTTAGACAGATTGAATGGACTGGGAAATTCGCTGGCGAATGACGTCGGATAAATCGCGCAGCGCCTTGCTAAACTCTTGATTCATAATAACATGATCAAACTCTTTGGCATGCGAGAGTTCTTCTTCTGCTGCCAGCAGCCGCGCCGAAATCACCGCCTCTGAATCCTGGCCCCTCGCCCTCAGTCGCCGCTCCAACTCTGAGAGAGATGGTGGTTCAATGAAGATGCTCAGAATCTGTTGAGGCGGGAACTTTGAGCGGACCTGGCGGGCCCCCTGCCAGTCGATTTCAAGAACAATGCGCCCCCCCTGTTCGAGCCCCTCGGAGATCGCTTCGGAGGAGGTGCCGTAGAAGTTTCCGTGGACTTCGGCCCACTCGAGAAACCTCCCTTTTGACACTTCCTGCTTGAACTCGGACTCCGAGCAAAAAAAGTACTCCCGCCCATTGGCCTCGCCAGGCCGCGGGGCGCGGGTGGTGGTGGAGACCGATAGGCTCAGGCCCAGTGTTGCGTCCTGTAGGAGGGCGCGAACCAGGCTTGTCTTGCCCGCCCCGGAGGGGGCGGAGAGGATGATTAAAAGTCCTTGAGACACATCGGGCATGTTGGTCTACTGAATGTTTTGAACCTGTTCGCGAATCTGTTCAATGAGTAGTTTCATCTCCATGCTCAGTTGGGTGAGTTCCAGACCGGCGGATTTGCTTCCGATCGTGTTTGCCTCCCGGTGCATTTCTTGGGTGAGAAAATCCAGTCGTTTGCCAAGCGTCTCGGCCTCGGACGCACTCAGGCATCGTCTCATTTCCTGCACATGCACTTGCAGTCGATCGACTTCCTCGGCAACATCCGATCGGATGGACGCCGCGTGCGCCTCCTGTCGGATTCTCTCTATGAGCATTTCCTCGCGCTCCTTGGCGGCAATTCCCTCGAAAGCCTCGGTGAGCCGCGCTCTCATGCGCTCCGAGAGTTGTCGAATCGAGTCTGGTACAAGCCGACCGGCTTGAACGGTGAGCTCTAATAGTTGATCGAGCCGATCCAGAATCTGCGCTTTGAGCGTCTCGCCTTCACGCCGCCTTGAAGCAAGAAGCGAGGCAATTGCATTTCTGCAGAGCCGGTCAATGAGTGAGACCATGGCCTCTGGATCCGATTCGTGTTCGATGAGTACACCCGGCCAGCGAAGCAACTCTGCGGTGGTCCATGGGCTGGGGGGCTGGCTTCCAAGGCTGCGAAGCTGATCGCCGGCAGACATCAACTGGGTGGCAAGAAGACGATTGATTTTTAATTCCGAGTTGCTCGCTTGGCCGCGGCTCAGTTGCAGCCGACACTCCACTTTCCCGCGACGCAGGGCTTGCGTGCATTGCTCTCTGACCTGCGCTTCAAAACCTCTCAGCTCTTCTGCCATTCGAGACGAATACTCGAAGAAGCGGCTATTGACGCTCCGAATCTCAATCTGGACGAGTCCCATTGGCGTCTGTTCCGAGGCGGTCCCAAAGCCAGTCATGCTCTGTATGGTCATAGCCAATGTATTGTACGGACTCCGAAAAAACAGATCTCATCGAGGAGACCACAATGCGCCCCAGTGGTAGAGCCAATGATTCAATGCGCAGGATCGAGTTGCATCGACACTTCACCAAGCATGCCGAGGGCTCGGTCTTGGTTGCATTTGGCGACACCCGTGTTCTTTGCACGGCCAGTGTCGAGGCCAAGGTGCCGGGATTCCTTCGAGGCCAGGGCAGGGGCTGGGTTACCGCAGAATATGGCATGCTGCCGCGCTCCACCCACACTCGCAGCGACCGCGAAGCGACCCGCGGCAAGCAGGGGGGGCGGACTCTTGAGATTCAGCGCCTGATTGGACGCTGCCTTCGATCGGTGGTGGACCTCGAGCGGCTCGGAGAAGTTACCATCACCTTGGACTGCGATGTCTTGCAGGCCGATGGCGGCACGCGAACCGCCAGCGTGACAGGTGCCTGGCTGGCGATGCACGATGCACTGAGGGTCGCAGGCCAGAAGAAGGAGTTTTCGGCACAGGCCCCGAATTGGGAGACGGCGGTTCGAGACCAGGTCGCTGCCATTTCGGTGGGCGTGTTTCAGGGTGAGGTGGTCATCGACCTTGACTACGAGGAAGACTCGGGCTGCGACACCGACATGAATATTGCAATGACAGGCTCAGGTGGCCTCGTTGAGATTCAGGGCACCGCCGAGGGCATGCCGTTCTCACGCGAGGATCTCAACAGCATGATGGGGCTCGCCGCGGTGGGGCTCGGCCGCATTCATCGACTCCAGCGCCAACTGGCCGCGGACCCTTCACTCCATACTGCGTTGATCGAGGGCTAGGCTTGCAGCGCTGGGTGCTCGCCAGTTCGAATCCCGGGAAGCGACTCGAGCTCTCGCGTGCGACGGCCGATTGGGGGGTCGAGTGGGAGAGCAGCGGTGCACTGGGTATTGACTCTCCAGATGAGATCCACGAGACCTTCCTTGAGAATGCTTTGCTCAAGGCCCGACACGCCAGCCGTGCGAGTGGGTGCCCTGCATTGGCCGATGATTCGGGTCTGCTGGTCGATGCAATTCACGGTGCCCCAGGCGTTTGGTCTGCCGACTTTTTTGAGCGACGCGAGGCGATTGCGAGGCATTTTGGCCTGGCATTGCCGGCCTTGGATTCAGAGGCTCTCGAGAGCATTGCGCAACTTGATCGTGACGCGGCCAATCGTGCCTGGCTACTGGCCATGCTAAAGAATGTTGAGGTCGCTGCGCGGGGTGCAGCGTGTGTTTGTGTGCTGGTTGGGGTTCGCTCGCACACCGACCCCCTGCCACACTATTACATGGGGATCTTCTATGCTACCCGAAAACAAATCGCCCGCGCCCTCCTGGCATTTGACCAAGCCATACAGGCCGCCTACCATTTCGTGGAGGCCTACATTGAAAAAGCCTCGTTACAATACGACCGTCGGTCCTGGAACCTGGCCCTGAAAGAACTGGACA
>DAIPXU010000009.1:0-19347 GCA_036783055.1 Burkholderiaceae bacterium
TGTTTCGAGATTGATTGCGTGGTGGCCGTAGCTCAGTTGGCAGAGTCCCAGATTGTGAGTCTGGGTGTCGCGGGTTCGAGTCCCATCGGTCACCCCATCCACCCCACGCATTTTCAAACGGCAGGCCTCAAGCGCTGGGGATAAATTCCTTGTCGCCCTGCTGCTTGCGCTCGAACTTCAGGAATAGGATGTATCCGCATGTTTTGCAATTGGTGTATTAGCGCCACTCAGTGTGGCGGGACTGTTAGACGGTGCAGCGCCGCTTCACCGGATCGAGAAACTGACAAGTGGATTTATAGACATCGTCCTTGCGGTGTCGAAGAATCTGCTCCTTGATCTTCTCTTCTTTGGACTCATACCGATAAGCCTGGGTGAAGCGCTTCTTGGCCTCATCGAAGGAGACATTGAAGTGGCCTGCAAGTCGCTCGATGTCCTCTTTGGTGACGATGATTCGGGGGTAACTGCAGCAGTAGCCGGGGCACTTTGAGCAGTCGTACTTCACTTCGGCGTTTTTCTTCGACACGGGCGGTTGAGTCCTTGTTACATGACAACGTTTTGGTGGGGTGGCGCCAATCAATTGGGTTGGATTGTATAGTGCCTTATGAGTCACGCATCGAATCAGCAGGTCCTGAAAGTCTTGGTGGCCCAGGCGGCCGTTGAACGCCTCCCCGACCAACCCTTCTTCCTCGGCGTGGGCACCGGCTCCACGGTCGATTTGTTCATTGATGCGCTGGCCGCATCGAGTAAGCCCTTGGTGGCGGCGGTCTCGAGCTCGGCTCGAACATCTGAGCGGCTTCGTGCAAAGGGCTTGGGCGTCACCCCCTTCTTTGAATTTTAGTCTCCGCTGTCCCTGTATTTCTACGGGCCTTACTATGTCGACCCTGGCCCGTCGCCAATGTTGGGTGGGGGTGGCGCACTCACACAAGAAAAGATCGTCGCCAGTGCGGCGCGTCGATTCATCTGCATTGTGGATGAATCCAAGCTTGTCGATCGGCTGGGGGCGTTTCCAATTCCGCTCGAGGTCATTGAATCGGCGATCGTGCCGATTGAGTGGGCCATCAGAGCGCGCTTCCCAGCGGCCGAGATCAAGAGGCGTGTTGATGTGCGCACCGACAACGGCCACCCCATCTTGGACATTGCTGGCCTGCGCATCGATGACCCCGCCGAATCAGAGGACTGGTTCAACGGGCTGCCGGGGGTGGTCTGCTGCGGCATCTTTTCCAAGCACCGCGCCCACGAGGTGCTTGTGGCCACTGCGGGCGGGGTGCGGGTGATGAGCCGCAACGACCGCAATGGCCAGAATGGCCCCAGCTGACACGGAATTGTCATATTTCCCGGGGCGCGGGGAGGTATCCTTGCTGGAACTTGAAACGCAAGGGACCCGAGGATGAATAAGCAGCACACCCTTCAGCAGTTCGACAACGAACTGGAAGAGATTCGAACCAAACTCATGAAAATGGGCGGCCAGGTCGAGGAGATGATGAAGTTCTCGATCGTGGGATTTGCCACGGGCAATACCGCACAACTCAAGGAAGTGCTTGAGATGGAGCATCGGGTCAATGCGCTGGAGGTCGAGATCGATGAGATCTGCAACAACGTCATTGCCAAGCGCCAACCGATTGCCTACGACCTTCGCTTCTTGGTGGCCTCACTGAAGATGATTCGGGACCTGGAGCGTTGCGGCGATGAGGCCGAGAAGATGGCACGAAGCGCCATTCGCTTCTACGAGGCGGGCCCCGCAGTCGCGCCCCGCATGGATTTCAGCGCCATGTCGGCCCACGTCACCTCTATGCTGCATCGGGCCCTGGATGCCTACGCACGGGAGGACTCCGAGGCCCTGGTTGAGATCATTCATGAAGACAAGATTGTCGATGACCACTTCCGCAACACCATTCGCCTGCTGATCTCTTATGTTCTTGAGGACTCAAGAACGATCTCTCGCTCGATCGATCTGCTCTTCTACGCGAAGGCCCTCGAGCGCATTGGGGACCACTCCAAGAACATGGCCGAACATGTAGTGTTTATGGTCAAGGGGCGCGATATGCGCCACACATCGGTGAGCGACGCCACCTAGTGCCAGCCGAATTGGGGTCTTAACTGCTCGGGGGTGGTGGGGGTGTGAAGCCCGAGGCCACCTCGGCGCCATCGCCGAAAAAGTGAGCCTCCATTTGGGTCTGCAGGTACTTCCGGGCCCGCACATCCGATAAATTCAAACGGTACTCGTTGACGAGCATGGTTTGGTGCTTGAGCCAATCGGCCCATGCCTCTTTAGAGACACTCTCGTAGATGCGCTTGCCGAGATCGCCGGGTGAGGGGGGGAGATCGAGGCCATCGGCCTCTCGTTTGAGTTTGATGCAAAAGACGGTGCGAGCCATGCGTTAGAGTATGCCATGGGCTCTCTTGCCGATTCCGCACGTGATTTGCGTTTATTAAATGGCTTGAAGGTCGTCGAGGTCTGTCAGATTGCAGCCGGCCCGTTTGCGGGGATGCTGCTGGCTGACTATGGGGCCGAGGTCATCAAGATCGAACCGCCCGAGGGCGATGCCATGCGTCAGTGGCCGCCACTGCGCGAGGGGCTCAGTGAGAACTTCGCCTCACTCAATCGGGGAAAGTCATCGGTCGCCCTTGATTTAAAACTGACCGCAGACCGCGATCGGGCCAGGGCGCTCATGCTCGAGGCAGATGTGGTTCTGGAGAATAGTCGGCCTGGCGTGATGGAGCGCCTTGGTGTTGGTCCCCAGTGGGCACTGGCCGCCAAGCCGAGTCTGGTCTACTGCTCAATATCTGCCTTCGGACAGTCGGGCCCTCGGGCCCAGGAGGGTGGCTTTGACGTCACCATTCAAGCCGCCGCCGGAGTAATGAGCGTGACCGGTGAACCCGGCGGAGCGCCCGTTAAGTGTGGGGTTCCCATCTCGGACTTCGCCGCCGGCCTCTATGCCGCAATGACCATTCTCGCCATGGTCCATCGCGTTCGGGCTGGTGGGCCTGGTGGCCAGATTGATGTCCCCATGTTTGGCACCACCCTTGCCATCGCAGCGCTTCAGACATCGCAATACTTTGGAACCGGGGTGGACCCGGTGGCTTTTGGCTCGGCCCATCCCCGCAATGCCCCCTATCAGGCCTTCAAGGCCAAGGACGGATACTTCGTTTTGGCCGCAGGAAACCAGCGCCTCTGGCAACAGGTCTGTGAGATGGTGGGGGCTCCTGAACTCGTCAGTCACCCGCTCTACAGCACCACCGCCCTTCGAGCCCAGAACCAGCGGTCGCTGCAGCAGTTGCTTGAGTCCTATTTCACTTCGCAGCCCAGCGCGCATTGGTTGGCCCGATGCAGGGAACTGGGCATTCCTTGCTCTCCGATTCAGAGCTATTCCGGTGCCCTGGCCGACCCCCAGGCCCTTCACTATGGCCTGGTGCGACCCCTGCCGATGCCGGGCGGGGCTCAATCGAAGACCGTGGGATGCCCCATCTGGATTGATGGGCACGCCGTAGAGGTGAATGCAGCGATTCCACCGCTCTCATCGGTCTCGCCTTCCCTCGCTTTTCCGGCCCTGAAAGGCACCGACCAAGAATGAGTGTGCGTGGTGCTCGGCCGGCCGATGCCCCCGAGGGCTTGGGTCCACCGGCACTTCTTCGGGTGGATGAGGCACTGCCTGGCGTGGCCCAGATCACCCTCTGTCGCCCCAGACGGGGCAATGCTCTCTCGCGAGAAATGGTGGCCGCGATTCGCCAGGGCTGCGATCGAGCCCTGGCCTTGAGTGACTGCCATACGGTGGTCTTTCGCAGCGAGTCCGTCGATTTTTCCACTGGCTTTGATGTGGGGGGGCTGGATCAGGAGACCGATGAGAGCCTGCGAGAGCGATTCCGAGACATCGAGGCGCTCCTGGCGGCGGTGTATACAGCCCCTTGCAGGACGGTGGCCCTGGCCAAGGGCCGCACCTGGGGCGCGGCTGCCGATCTGGTGGTGAGCTGTGATGAGCGCTGGACAATTGGGGAGGCGGAGTTCCGATTTCCCGGGGCCCGCTTTGGCCTGGTCTTGGGCAGCCGGCGACTTGCCAGCCGAATCGGTCGTGATCGTGCTCGGCAGGTTCTTTTCTCCGGGCAGGCCTTGGGCACCGCAGCCGCCATGTCCGATGGGCTCATTCATCGCGTGTTTCAGTCGGAGGCCGATGCCCTGGCGGCACTGGGCCAAGCGCCGGCTCTGGTCCGGGAGCCCCTTTCGCGGGTCTGGGCCGCCACATTGGCCGGTGAGGGTGACTTCCTGCCGGGCGACCGCCAGGCCTTGGAGTCGTCCATGACTGGGGCCTTGAAACAGCGGCTTTTGGACTACGTGCGAGCGCAACAATCTGGGTAGTTGTCCGCTTGAATCATGGCCGGAAGAGGATTTTTTTAGGGCCACTTGAAATTTTTATTCTTTTAATATCTTTTATTTAATTAAAGTATAAAAAATTTCTTTGCCCAGCACTTGTTTTTTGTGCGACGCACCATTATTATTCTTTCCATGCAGTAGATCCGTGACTGTCGACATCGACAGATTCCATCCAAATTCGAAAGGAAAGACAATGAACAACAATGTGACCCCCGAGCAAGTGCTCAACAGCGTGAAGCAGACCCAGGCCGCCATGGTTGAAATGGCAGCGCGTTCGATCGAGTGCATGGAAAAGCACCTCGAGCTCAACCTCAAAGCCGCCAAGGCCAACCTCGCCGATGCCACCGAGGCCAGCAGCCAGCTCATGAACGTCAAAGACGCCACCGAGCTCTATGCCGTTTCGCAAGCCATCAGCCAGCCTGCCGTGGGCAAGGCCACCAGCTACAGCCGCAACATTTACAACATCAATGCCGAGGCCGCTGCTGAGTTCGCCAAGCTGGTTGAGTCGCGCATCGAAGAGGCCAACAAGGCCATGTCTTCGGCCGTCAACGACCTCACCAAGAACGCTCCTTCGGGCACCGAGGGCATGGTTGCCATGATGAAGTCGGCATTCGCTGCTTCGAACTCCGCGTTCGACGCCATCAACAAGGCCACCAAGCAAGTGGTCGAGATGGTTGAGACCAATGTCGAGGCTGCTGCCAAGGCCTCCGAGGCTGCTGTCTCCTCGGCTGCTCCCAAGAAGGCTGCACGCCGCGCCGCTGCCGAGTAAGTCGTCGCGCGCAAGCGCAGACGAATAGACCAGAACCCGCCCACCGAAAGGTGCGGCGGGTTTTTTTATTGAATGGCCAGGGCCATGCCGTAGTAGAGAGGGATGCCCACCAGGATATTCAACGGGAATGTAATGCCGAGCGACAAGCCCACATAGACCGACGCATCGGCCTCGGGAATGGCCTCTCGAAGCACTGCAGGCACCGCAATGTAGCTCGCACTGGCTGCGAGCACAGCCAATAGGGTGGTGTCTCCCACCGAGAGCCCCGCCCAACTCGCAAGCCCCACTGCAATGCTTGCGTGGACCAGGGGTGCCACAACGGCATAGACCACCAAAAAAAGCGACTGGTTCTTCAAACTTCCCATGCTTCTGGCCGCGAGTAGGCCCATGTCGAGTAGGAAGAAGGCGAGCATGCCTTTGAAGAGATCGGCCGAGAATGGCTTCATTGCAGCGGCCCCCTCGGGGCCCATATAGAAGCCGATGACCATGCTCGCAAGCAACAACAACTGGGCACCATCGGTGAAGGATTCATGGAGTGTGGGCATGAGCCCACCTGGGTGAGGCGCAGTGGCAATGCCTTGGCTGCCGCCGAGCTGGCCCTTGCGAACCAGGTTGGCCATCAGGACGGCAAGAATCACGGCGGGCGACTCCATAATGGCCATGGCCGCGGCCATATAGCCTCCGTGCTCGACCCCCAGTCGATCCAGGAACTGATTGGCTGTGATGAATGTCACCGCGCTAACGGACCCATAGGTGGCGGCGATTGCAATGGCATTAAATGGCGTTGTGGTGCGTCGAAGCACCAAGAACCCAATGACCGGGGTGATGAGCGCGATCACGATGGCGAGTCCGAGGCTCGCGAGCACCTCTTGGGTGAGGCCCGTCTGGGCGAGCGAGAGGCCGCCCTTGAGACCCAAGGCCATCAGCAGGTAGAGGGCCAGGAAGCGGCTGATCGCTGGGGGAATCTCGAGGTTCGAGCGCACCAGCCCAGCAAAGAGTCCAACGAGAAAAAAGAGTACCGCGGGGTCGAGTAAAGACGTCACATCGGCATTATGCCGCGTGGGGGAGATGCAGGCTGCTGGAGATCTCTTTGTAGCGGTCGGCCGCACAACTTGCGGCAAATGCATTGGGCTTGACGCGCGGAGATACATTGCAGACGCCGCGTATGTAGCCAATGGCCTGCTGCACGACGCAACTCGAGCCATGGCTGGGGTCGGGGTTGAGGTCGAGGTGGACCTCGACTTCGCGGTCGCCAATGGCATTGGCCAGGGCCAGATAGAGCTCGGCCACCTTGTAGACCTCGTTCATGAGCCGAAGCTGCGGGCGGTCGGCACGCTGATCGAAATCCCTCTCTCGAGAGGTCTCACCAAAGAGTTTGCATCCGCGGTTGCCGTCGATGTGGACCACAACGACGAGGGTGTAGTCTGCATGCCAGACCTTGTCTTGCAGGAGTCGGCAGGAGTCTGCCCCAATGTAGACTCGAGTGGCATCAGACTGCGCCGCGATGAACCTTTCAACGGTTGGTAGGTCGAGTCTGTGGAAAGCTTGCACAACCGTTAGAAGAACACGCAGAGGACCATAAATGCAAGTGTGCAACCGCTATATTAATTTTCCATGACCCCCGCGTTTGGTGCATTGCAAAATATTGATTGCTGTGGTGCAATACAGATGCGGGTTATCCCGCGTTGTTGTCTCCTTGCAGATCATTCTGCCTTGCGGCCCCAGCCTTATCCGCTGGGGCCCTTTTTTCTCCTCCGCCTTGCCGAATCGGTGATGCGAAAACGCTCCCAATGCCATCCGAACCCGATTCCTTGATCGGGACCGCTGCGCTTGCGCTGCAGGTCTCCGACCTCTGCTTTCGCTGGCCCTCACAATCGAAGGAGACCCCGAACACCCTTGGTCCCCTGGGATTTGAATTGGGGCAGGGCCAGTCTCTGTTTCTCGCGGGGGCCAGTGGCTCGGGCAAGTCCACCCTATTGTCTCTACTCGCGGGCATTCATCTGCCAACCCATGGCCGTTGCCTGGTCTTGGGGCAGGACCTGCGGCAGTGGTCTGGTGGCCAACGCGATCGTTGGCGAGGCCAGTCCCTGGGGATCGTTTTTCAGCAATTCAATCTGCTGCCCTACCTCAGCGTCTGGGACAACGTCTTGCTTCCCATCCAACTCCATCCGAGTCGAATGGGTGCTGATGCGAATCCGTTGAATGTGCAGGCCCAGGCCAGGGAACTGCTCGTGTCTCTCGACCTTGATCAAGCCTTGTGGAGCCGGCCGTCGCATCAACTCTCTGTGGGTCAGCAGCAGCGAGTGGCCGTTGCGCGTGCGCTCATTGGCAGGCCCCAGCTGGTCATCGCCGATGAGCCCACCTCCGCGTTGGATGAGGCAAGAAGGGAATCCTTCATGTCGGTGATGCTGGAGTTGGTTCGCTCGCGCGGTGTAGCGCTGGTCATGGCCAGTCACGACCAGCGCTTGGCCGAGCAGTTTGACCAACGAATCGAACTTCCTGCGCCCGCTGCGTTCGGTTTGCAGGGAGGACTGAGATGAGGACTCTGATTCGCCTCGCCTCTGCGAGTGCCTGGTCAAGACGCTCCGCGCTTATGCTCGTGGCCTGTTCGGTGGCCGTCTCGGCCGCTTTGCTCAGCGCAGTGGTTCAACTGCGTGCCGATGCCAGAACCAGCTTCTCTCAGGCCGTGAGCGGTGTCGATCTCATCGTCGCAGCCCGATCGGGCGCAAGCGAAATCCTTCTCTACAACGCCTTTCAGATTGGAAGGCCAACCGCGAATATCGATGCATCGGTCCTCGATCGTGTGCGTGGACTCGCCGGTGTTGCCTGGGCATTCCCCATTCAACTGGGTGACAGCCATCGGGGCCATCCGGTCTGGGGGACCGAGCAAATCTTCTTCAAGCATTACATGGCATCGGGCCGAGCGCTGTCGTTTGCGCAGGGAAGGCCCTGGGGCAATCCCATGGATCCCGACCCATCCAAGGCCATGTCCTCGACCTTCGAACTCGTTGCGGGTGCCGCATTTGCTGCCAAGTTCAACCTGAAGCTGGGTGATCGTCTGGTGCTGACCCACGGCATAGCAGAGGGGCCGCTGGCGCGAACCCACGATGCCCATCCTTTTACCGTGGTCGGCATTCTGGCGCCCACAGGCGCGCCCATTGATCGAGCAGGCCTTGTCCCAGTGCAGGGATTCGAGGCCATTCATCTGGGCTGGGACATCCCCGGCCTGGGCAGTCTGCGACTCGGCGGCATGGCGCCAGAGTCCATCGATCCCGCCATGCTTGCCCCGAAGTCCTTCACATCCATCTGGCTCGGCCTGGAGTCGCGTGGGCAGGTCTTCTCGGTTCGTCGAAACATTGAGTCGATGGATGGTGGTGGGGTTGCCGCAGTCATGCCCGGTGTTGCACTCGATGAGCTCTGGCGAGTGGTCTCTGTGGTTGAAAACGCCCTGGCCCTGGTGGGAGCGCTGGCCAGCCTTGCAGCGCTTCTCTCGGTTGCCGCGGTGTTATTGGTCTCTCTGCAGGGGCGACGGCGCGAGTTTGCGGTGCTGCGCTCCTTGGGGCTCTCGCCCGCAGGCCTCTTGAAACTCATCGTGGTTGAAACCACGTTGGTGGTGATGGCAGGACTGGTCTTGGGTGGTACTGCCCAGCAATTGCTTGTCTTTCTCTCTGCCGATTGGCTGCGCACGGAATTCGGCTTGGTCGTCTCCATGCTCTCTTGGCCGGCCGAGGCCTGGTGGACTCTCCTCACCATTCTCGTGGCGGCTATTCTCATTGGCGCCATTCCCGCCTGGCGTGCCTATCGGATATCACTGGCCGATGGCCTCTCGCCGCCCTCGATCGGGTAAGGTGAAGCGACCGATCAGGAACACACCATGCAGAGTTCAACGCCGTCATTCCACAAGGAGTTCTCTGGACACCCCGAGTCCTCTCGCCTTCTCGCAAGCGTTTTCATGCAAGGCCCTCTCTTGCTGAGATGGCTGGTGGCGCTTTGCCTCTTGTTCTCTTTGTCGTCTTTCTTCTCAATGGGACAGGCTCAGGCGCGACCGAGCAGTGCGGTTCCCCCAGAGATCAGCTGGGACGATCTGATTGATGAGCGTTGGGCCAAAGAAATGCAGGCCGAGATGATGGCGCTGGGCCGCTTGGGTTTTTTGAAGGACGGCACCGAGGCCGCCGACCGCGCCATGGAGAAGCTGCGCCGCAAGTGGGATGTAGCGCCAATTGTTCGAAAGCATCTGGGCCAGTCGATTCGCATTCCTGGCTATGTGGTGCCTCTGGATGCCGATCGAAGCAAGCAGCGAGAGTTTTTGTTGGTTCCTTACTTTGGCGCTTGCATTCACACCCCGCCGCCTCCAGCCAATCAAATTATCTTGGTATCTCCCAACTCCCAGACGAAGATGAAGAACCTTCCCGAGAGCATGGCCACGGTCTGGGTCCACGGTGTTCTTGAAGAGGCGCGGGTCACGACCAGCCAGGGCGTTACGGGTTATCGACTAGTGGCGAGTGCTGTGCTGCCGTACGAAGAAAAGCGATAATTTTCTTCATGACTATTCTCATCACCCATTCTTCTTTCGAGGCCCACGAGATGGGGCCGCACCACCCCGAATCGCCTGCCCGAGTGCGTGCGGTGCTTCAGGAACTTGAGGCCACGGGGCTCATGGCCGGCCTCGATCGACGCGAGGCCGAGATGGCCCGCGAAGAGGACATCTTGCGCGCCCATACCGAGGACCATTGGTCCATGCTCAAGGAGATGTCGCCGCAGAGCCGTTACCAAGTCATCGACCCCGACACCGCCATGAACCCCCACACCCTTGAGGCGGTCTCGCGCGCTGCAGGGGCGGTCGTTCAGGCCGTCGAGGCCGTTGTCTCTGGCGAAGATGCCACGGCGTTTTGTGCCGTGCGTCCACCGGGCCACCATGCAGAGCGGCATGTGGCCATGGGGTTTTGCTTTGTCAACAGTGTGGCGGTGGGTGCCCTCTACGCGGCCGAGGCCCTGGGCCTCGAGCGGGTGGCCGTTGTCGATTTCGATGTCCACCACGGCAATGGCACCGAGCAGATCCTTGCGGGGCACTCCAACATTCTCATGACCTCCACCTTCCAGCAGGGCATCTATCCCCATCGGGGCGAGCGGCCCCTGGGCTCGAATATGGTCAACTGCCCACTGCCCGGCGGCAGCGATGGCAAGGCGCTTCGTCAGGCGGTTGAGTCCGAGTGGATGCCGGCACTCGATGCCTTTGCGCCGCAACTCATCATTGTTTCGGCGGGCTTTGATGCCCATCGAGACGACCCGCTTGCCGGCCTGCGTTGGTCCGAGGCGGATTACGAGTGGGTCACCGATCGGCTGGTCGAGGTCGCAGCCAAACACGCCAACGGGCGAATCGTCTCAAGCCTTGAAGGGGGTTATGAGGTGCGTGCTCTTGGGCGAAGCGTGGCCTGCCATGTGGCCTCGTTGATGCGGTCTGCTCGAACCCACTAGAACACGAGTATGGCCACGCCCAGCGCCGCCATGAGAACGGCGGCCACCGACTGAATCATTCGTTTGGGCAGTCGCTCGGCGAGTCGCTCGCCAATCAAAACCGCGGGCACATTCGCAATCATCATTCCCAGCGTGGTCCCCATCACAACCATCAGGTAATCGTTGTAATGGGCGGCCAGCCCAACTGTGGCGATTTGGGTTTTGTCTCCCATCTCTGCAATGAAGAAGGCCACGAGGGTGATGAGGAAGAGGTTGCTGCTGTTGATGGGTTTGGGCTCATTGTCGAGTCGATCGGGAATCAGAAGCCAGACCGCCATGGCAAGAAAGCCAATTCCGAGTGCCCATTGCAGAGCATCGCCTTCGAGCCAGTCTCGCGCCAACACACCCAAGGCGCCAGCAAGGCCGTGGTTGAGCAGTGTGGCGATGAGAATTCCCCAAACAATCGGCCACGCCCGACGGTAGCGGGCCGCGAGAAAGAACGAGAGCAACTGGGTCTTGTCGCCTACCTCGGCCAGGGCAACGATCCCGGTGGACATCACGAGTGCATCGAGCATGAAGCCTCAGTCTCTGCGCCGGGAGGGGGTGTTCGGCGTGTAAGGATTCATTCAGGGACCCGATGGACCCTTAGGATTTTTTCTTGTCTTCCCATTTCTCGCCGCCGGTTGCCCAGTCTGCTCGCCTGATGTCGTAGAAAAGAATATCGACTGCATCGGGGCTTCCGCCCAGGGTCTGCACCGTGGCCTCGGTGAGGGCCTTGGCCAATGCGCGTTTCTGGTCGATGGTGCGTCCTTCAAACAACTCAACGCGGATGGTGGGCATAGCAACTCCTCTCTTGGGTGATCAAACTCGTTGAATAGAAATTCGGTGATCTAAACATGGCGAACAAAACTTACTGATCGAAATCGGGGTCGGGCAGGGCAAGTCCGCGCAATAGGGCAGGCCATTCATCCATTCCCTCGGGGGCGTTGTTGGGCCCCACCCACTGCCGCTGGGTGGTGGAAACAATCTCCGCAGGCACGAGTCGCAGGCCACTCGGATTGGTCGCTGCAGTCAGCTGAATCTGCACGGCGCGCTCGAAGAGGTGCATGAGAATGAAGGCCTCGGCCACGGTGCGCCCCACCAGCAAAATGCCGTGGTTTTCCAGAACCACGCCATCTCTGTTGCCCAAGGCTTGAACCAGTCGCTCTTGCTCATCTGCGGCAAAGGCCAGGCCTTCGTAGGCATGGCGTCCGAGCCGGCCCACCAACCGCATGGCCGGCTGCGAGCAGGGGGCCAAGTCTGCGCCCGTTGCGGCAAAGGCCTGTGCCCAGAAGCTGTGAAGGTGCAGAACACAGTGAACGTCGGGCCGGGCCTTGTGGATGCAGCCATGAATCGCAAAGCCGCTGGGGTTGACGGGGGCGTTGCTCCCGTCAATCACTTCCCCTTTGAGGTTGACCTTCACCAGGTTGGATGCAGTGACCTCTGTGAAGCGCAAGCCGAAGCGATTGAGCAGGTAATGGCCGTGCGCATGGGGCACGGCGGCCGAGATATGCGTCCAGACCAGGTCGTCCCACCCTCGATGGGCGGCCAGGCGATAGGCCGCGGCGAGGTCACGACGAACCCATCGTTCGTCCAAGGCCGCCAAGTCCGAAGAATCCTGCGCGGCCGCTGGACTAGGCGGGTTTGCCTCCAACGGGCTCGGACGGCCGGTCATCGTGAACAACCACTCCACGCATTTCGAGCTGCCGATCGAAGATGGATCGTCCAACCATAGACCGCGAGATTTGGCTCGCAACGACCACTGAGAGCATGGATAAGACAGTCCATTCGTAGCTTCCGGTCAGTTCGAAAACGATGATGATAGACGCCAGCGGCGCACCAATCACCGCGGCAATGCAGCTGGCCGCCCCGATCGCGGCAAAGCTGGTGATGTGGCTCGAGGAGATCAAGGAGTCCACCACAGCCCCTCCCAGCGCGCCAAGAAGCAGGGCAGGGGCAAAGATGCCCCCAAAGAATCCGAAGCCGAGGCAGGTGGATGTGGCGAGAATCTTCAGGGCGATGAGGGCGAGCAGAAGACCAATCGAGAATGCGCCGGTGATGGCGAGATCAATCGAGCCCAGACCAGGGCCCAGAAGGTGAGGGAAGACGGGGGAGAGCAGGAACAAGAGTGCTGCTGGAACCAGGGGCCGCCAACGCAGTGGGATGCCCGAGGCCTTGGCCCAGGCGGGGGCCTCGGTACAGGCACGAATATAGGCCGCGGAGATCAGCCCACAAATCAGCCCGACCAGAACAGCAAATACGGCGTTCTCCAGGTTAATGGGCGGAAGGTTATCGACTTTGAAGAGTCGAGAGTCGCCCAGGGTCAATTTGGAGACCCAGTAGGCCCCGAAGGAGGCCAATATGACAGGGCCCGCCCCGAAGCCCCCGAACCTTCTCGCGATGGCCTCATGGGCAAACACAGCCGCGCCAATGGGGGTAAGAAATACGGCGGAAATGGCCGCGGCCGCTCCGCTGCCCAGAATCACGTCGGGGGAGAGGCCTCTGGCCAGCGACTTGAAGAAGCGACTGAGCGCCGCTCCAAGGCAGCCACCAAAATGGAAGAGGGGGCCGAACATGCCCACCGAGCTGCCACCAGAGATATTCACCAAGGCCAGAAGGGTCGAGATCATTCCCGCCCGAACATCTGGTCCCTTGCCGCTTTGTGCCGCCGCAATGAGGTCTGCGCCGCCGTGGGGCCGGCCGTTCTCGAGAAAGGTGAGAATCTGGCCCGCAATCAGGGCGGCCGTGAGCAAGGCCAGGCCAACGGCCATGCTGAATTCCAGATTCAAGCCGATGCTTGTGGGAATTGGAACCGCCCACAAGCCATTGAAGAATCGAATGATGAGCAGGAATCCCATGGCGGCGAGGCCGATCAGGGCTCCCAAGGCAAGGGCGGCTGAGAGGATGGTGAGGCGCTGGCCAATCGACCAGGTGGGGGTTTTCACATCGCTTTGAGTGGTCATAGTTTGTTGGGAATTCGGTGTCACTCGGGTCAGGCAAGACGCACCGGAGCATACGCCCATTGCAAGTTCATTGGGCGAGGGTAAGGGTTTACATGAACTTTTTTCTTAAAAGTTGTCCAAAGCCGCCTTTTGGAGATATGCTCCGCCTCAATTAGAAAAATCCTTGGGGAGGTTTCATGCCGCGTTCTATCCGCTACGGTGACTATGTTCAGGCAATCACCGTTGATTCAGACCAAGTCAGCTACTCCAAGTTGATGACCAGGCCGCTCTTTGACCAAAACGGCAACGAGGTCCCCCAGAAGCCAGAAAAGCTGCGTCTGGGCGGCATGGACGTCTACAAACTCCTCCAGCCCTATTTGTCGGTTCGTTTCATGGAGCAGGCCCGGGCCGTTGTGCCGCTGGCCGCCTACCTGGCCCTCTTCCAGCTCCTGGTGCTCAACCAGAGCGTGAAGGACTCTGCCACCCTTGGATTGGGTCTTCTGGCGGTGATGGTCGGCCTCATGATTTTCCTCGAGGGCCTCAAGCTCGGCCTGATGCCCTTTGGCGAGATTATTGGAAACAAGCTGCCGCTGAAACTCCCACTGGTGGGCGTCTTGTTCATTGCGTTCCTTCTAGGCATCGGGGTGACCTTTGCGGAACCGGCCATTGGCGCCTTGCAGGTGGCCGGGCAGATTGTCGACCCGAAGAATGCCCCCTACCTCTACACGCTTCTGAATGACCGCGTCGATGCCACCGTGCTGGTGGTTGGCGTTGGTGTGGGCATTGCCGCGGTGATCGGCACCATGCGCTTCCTTTATAACTGGAGCCTCAAGCCGCTGATTTACATCAGCATGGTGCCCGCGGTTCTACTCACGGCCTATTGCTGGTTCAACCCAGACCTGAGGACCATGATTGGATTGGCCTGGGACTGTGGTGCGGTGACCACCGGTCCGGTGACTGTGCCTCTGGTTCTGGCCCTTGGTATTGGCGTGGCCACCGCCGGCGGCGCGGGAGACAGCAAGCTGCAGGGCTTTGGCATTGTTACCCTGGCCTCCATTTTCCCAATTGTTGCAGTCTGCGGACTGGCCATCTACTTCCAGATGACTGTGCCAGTGGAAACCATTCTTGCCGAGGCCGCTGCCAAGCAGGCCTCCGTTGCCGCGGCTGCCGCTGCGACGGGTCCTGTGGATTGGTGGACGGTCTCCCCCGGAATGGAGATTGTTGGCGGCATTCGCGCGATTGTGCCCCTGGTCATTTTCCTGATGATCGTTCTCTTCCTCGTGCTTCGAGAGAAGCTTCCCAACGCGTTCATTATTTTCTACGGCATCTTCTTGTCGGTTTTGGGAATGTGGGTGTTCAGCGGCGGCCTAACCTATGGTCTTGCAAAACTCGGTGATGGCGCGGGAAGTCTGGTGCCTGGGGTGTTTACCGCCATCGAGGCCATGCCCAACGCACCCCTCTATTCCGCCGGTGTGGGGATCTTTATTGCCGCGCTCTTCTCGTGGATACTCGGCTTCGGGGCCACATTGGCCGAGCCCGCGCTCAACGCTCTGGGCTTGACTGTGCAGAACCTCACCAACGGGTCGTTCAAGAAGTCCATGCTTATGTACTCCGTCTCCTTCGGGGTGGCCGTTGGAATCATGCTCGGGGTCATCAAGCTCATTTTTGACTTCAGCCTGCTCTATATCCTGATCCCCGGCTACATCATCGGGATTATCCTCACCGCCATGTCTACCGAGGAGTTCGTGAACGTCGGCTGGGACAGTGCCGGTGTGACCACCGGTCCGGTCACGGTGCCGCTGGTTCTGGCCATGGGCCTGGGTTTTGGCAAGGCCGTGGGGGCTGTTGAGGGCTTTGGAATTCTGGCCTCGGCCTCGATCTGCCCGATCGTGGCGGTGCTTGCACTCGGTGTCTATGTTCAGTGGAAGACCAAGCGTGAGAATGCCAGGGCACTGGCTGAGGCCAAAGAAGACGAGGCGGCTGCGGCTGCCATGGCACGGGCCTCGAGTTAGTTCCAACCAAATTAATACTTAAAACAGGGGAGCCATTCATGGCCAAGCGAAAACTAGTCAATCTCACCGAGGTCTCTCTCATTACCTGCGTCGTGCAGAAGGGAATGGCCGATGTCATCAACCAATCCCTTCTCGATGCCGGTGTTCAGGGCGCCACAGTCCACCAGGGTGTGGGCACGGGCATTCGCGAGCGCATGGGTTTTCTCGGCGTGGCCGTAGAGGTCGAGCGCGAGATCATTACCGTCTTGGTCGCCAAGGACCAGATGGTTCGCATCTTTGAGCGCATGTTCTTGGCCGGCCGGCTCGACACGCCGGGCATGGGTTACATCTATGCCACCCCCCTGGTGCAGGCGGCCACATACATCCCGGCGCACCTGCTCGAGGACCGTGGCGCCACTTCCGCCATGGGAGCGATGTCGTGAGCATCGACAAGTTCAAGAAGATTCCCGAGGGCACCGTCCTCGACTACACCCGGGAGTTCACGGTCATCCTCTACGAAGGCGGTGCGCGCGATATCGCAGAAAAGCTTCGTGCAAGGGGCATCAACGAGGTCTACTACTACTCGGTTCGTGGTGCACCGGTGGGCAAGGCCTCTGAGTCCTCGGGTCTGCCAGAGCTTCCCAAGCCCGAGGTTCTGCACGCCGTGGTGGCTGCCGACCAAGCCGACTACATCCAGGAGATGGTTTACGACGCTGCGGAATTGTTCAAGCCCCAGCGCGGGAGCATCTACATCAACAAGCTGCTGCTCTCGACACGCAACAACCTGCCCAGCGAGAAAGAACTCGCCGAGAAGGCCGCTGCCTAATCGCCACCCAATTCTAGGAGTCAAATAAAAATGAACGAAGCCACCGAACTGCGGATTAAAAAGAACCGCCGTCGTATTTTTGATGCAGAGTCTTATGTGCGGTTCAACACCGCCCAGACCCTTGTGGGCCGCTCAGCCATTGAAGAGAACCGTACCCTGGCGCTGGAGTCCTTTGCGGCCGAGTCGTCCGGAAATGGAACACTCTTGTCGGCCACCTTCGAGGACGTGGTTCGCAATCGACTTGCAATTGTCGAGCAACTCGAACCATCCACACCCGACGAGGAGCGCTTCAAATCCTCAATGACCAACCGGGTGCGAATCGAGGGCATTGAGCGACGTGCCGCTGCGAACCGCAATGCAGTCAAGATCAACGAGATGTTGGTGCAGGTCAACAAACTCATGGTTGAGATCAATATTCTGATCACGGCCCATAACAACGAGTTCTACGATGTCATCGACGACCTTGGAAACTCAAATGCCGCATGGATTGACGGTGAACTCGAGCGGAACATGAAGGCAGTGTCCGCAGCCGACAACGAGCAGCGGGTTACCGAGAATACCGCGCGTGTCGCTGAGGCTCGTGAGCTCGCTGAGAAGAACCGATCCCACATCATGCAGATTTATGAGGCCGAGGGTGAGAACCGCCATGCCTTGGAGAAAGACCTCGAGGATGTCATGGAGTTGCGCAGCCAGATCGTGGCCCTTCGTGAGAAGGTGGTGGCCAATCAGCATCGCATTGCCGATAAGATCGCCGAACTTTAATCAGTTTCCGGCAACAAAAAAGGGCTGCAATCGCAGCCCTTTTTTGTTTGGAGACGCCTCCCAAACAGGCCTCTCTTTTGAATCGGACGCGTCAGAGGCCCAGGTGGTTGAGCGCGGTGCTCAACAGAAGTATGGCCACTGCAATCCAGCCAGCGATGGTGATGTATTTCATCATAACGGGTGCATTCTACCGCCCAGGCCGGAAGACCTGCGTGTTGTTGTAGAAGGCCACCGCCGCATTCTCTGCATGCCAGCCTGGAATTCCCATGAGCGGCAGCGGGCAGAGAGCCTGTGGGCCAAGGGGTGTCTCTGGCAAGGCGCGGTGTGGGCTTGGGTTCTGTTTCTCGGGTTCATCGGTTTGTTCAGCGCGGGATTCGAGCCAAGCCAGAAGTGCGTCGTCCACCTCACTCCATTGGGTTGAGTGGCCCTGTAGGCAGATGCAGTGGGCGGTGAGGCTGAGATATGGCTTCTCCAACTTCTCCATCAGTGCATGCCCAAAGACCATGATCTGCCACTCCTGGCCCCAGTCTGCTCGTTGATCCCAGAAAATCCTCTTCCAGTCGCGGTCTTGTAATAGAGGTGGGTGGCTGCGGTAAACAATCAGCGCCAGGTTTTCGTCCATCAAGGTGGCTGCATCTCTGGCGCTGCCGCGAGGGCCAATTCCACCCAAACGCTGCAACTCCGCCGCTTGGAGTTGGTTGAGCCTCGCCTTGGTTCGTGGCGCATGCAACCATACAAGTGCATTGAACCGGTCGTGCAGATTGTCTCGGGTGGGCACCTGGCCAGTCAGCGCGATGTGAGATTCGTACGGCCTGCCAGCGGACAGTTGCCCCTGTGGCACAAACTGAAGGGGGAACCCTTGCCCCGTCTGCAGACCTCGCGCGGTTGCCAGCCGATTAAAGTGTGCTAGGAAATCGGCGAAGTCGTCCTCGCGCGCGCTGGCGAGCAACGAAGAGTCGAACCCTTGAGACCAGTTTGGGGTCAAGCCAATAGGGCAATGGCCAGGGCAACAAGCACGCCAAGCGTGAGCTGCAGTCGCAGCCGAATCCAGGCTTGGGGGAAGCCCATCTGCCGGCCGTGCAGTCTGTCCATCCAGTAGGCAAGTGAGACTGCAGCCATAAGCCCAAAAATAGCAAAGCGCCCATTGAGCAGGGCTGCCGCCACTGCCAGCAAAGAGGGCACCACGCTCCAAAGCAAGAGACGGGTGCGTTGCAGGCCCGAGAGCTCATGCATGGCCAGTGCCAACCCCCAAGAGACGGCCCCAACAAAGCTGATGATAGAGACCGTATAGAAGAGCAAGCCCTTCTGCGCAATCTGTTGGATTTCTCCCGCATTTGCAAACACCGAGATGAGGGAGAGGGCGAAGAATGGAAGGAGCCCGCCGTAGCCGAGCATCTGCATGAATGGAAGGAGACTCTGGAGGCTGCGCTGGCCATTGCTGGCCGACTGGGGGGATGCGGTGGTTTCGATCATGGCGGGGGCAGATGGATTAGAGATGGCGTAGAGAGCAATATGACATTAGCGTGACAACCATGACAAAAAAAACAGCAACAAACCAGGGGGCCTTATGACCAACCGTTCAAAATCATCCTCCTCCGCCAAGAGATCCTTGGAGAAACCCGCTCTTGGAAAGAAGGAGACCGACGAAGTATACGCACAGGCGTTTCTGCGACTTCAAGAGGAACTTGTGCACTTGCAGACTTGGGTGGCGGCCACCAAGGCGCGGGTGCTGGTGATCTTCGAGGGCAGGGATGCGGCGGGCAAAGGCGGGGTCATCAAGCGCATTACAGAGGTTCTCAACCCCCGTATCTGCAAGGTCGCCGCCTTGTCTGCACCGAGTGATCGGGAGCGAGGCCAGTGGTATTTCCAGCGTTACGTGTCTCATCTGCCCTCGCCGGGGGAGATCGTCCTCTTCGATCGATCTTGGTACAACCGTGCGGGCGTGGAGCGGGTCATGGGCTTTTGCACCGACGAACAGGCCGACAAGTTCCTCAAGGGCCTGAGCCGCGAGCCCTTGGTGAGCAAGGCCACGCGCATTCGCGCCATCGCCGGGCTCGCCGACCTGATGGACACCGCCCAGGCCGGCGCCGGCCGGATTCGACGGCCGGTCCTGGTGCTGTACGGGGACAAGGACGAGGTGATCCCGAAGGAGCCAATCGCCGAGATGCTGAAGAAGCTGCCGCCTACCGCCGGCAACC
>DAIPXU010000010.1:0-19178 GCA_036783055.1 Burkholderiaceae bacterium
CACGCACCATGGGGGCCATGGTGTTGTTCTGACCCGCTGCCGACTCAATGAGCCGCCCGACATCGCGCTCGTCGCCCGGAATAATGTTGATGACGAATCGATTGGGTGCATCAACGGGCATGCTGCGATCCCAGGCGGCCACCAAATCACCACGAACAAATGCCAGCAGAAAGAGTGCCGACAAGGCGGTGCCCAGGCCCAAGACCTGAACCACCATTCCCCAGGTTCTGCGTCGCAGGGCACGCGATAGGCTGCCCATGGCCCAGCCCCTCTGGGCCCCCAGAGACAAGGCCCGGCCCATTGCTCGAAACAGCAACCAAAGCAGGCCTGCACTCAGAAGACCGAAGACACCAAACCCGATGGCCACAATGGCCGCGAGTCGCAGGTCGCTTGCGCCCAGCCAGAGAAGAAGGCCCAGCCCCACCCACAAGAGTGCGATGAATGGCAGGCGCGAGACGATGGCTCGCCACGAGAATGGCCCCTTCGCATTGCCGCGAATCGAACCCGATGCATCGAGGCCACGCAGTGCGGTCAGGGCCGATACACGGGTGGTGGACAAGACCACAGGCCAGGCGAAGACGGCCGTCATGACCAAGGCCAGGCCAAAAGACTGCGCAACCGGCGTGAGCCACTGGCTTGGAAGGGGCGGAAGACTCACGGTGAGCAGGCCCTGCAAGAGGCTGGCCAGGCCCGCCTGCAGCGCCCAGCCAATGAGAAGACCCGCAGTGCTCGATGCAAGCACCATGGCCAGAAGGGCCAGTGCCCAATACCACTGCAGCTCGCGCCGAGAGGTGCCCAGGGCCTTCATGACGGCCAGCCTGGGGGCATAGGTGACCGAGAGCCGGCGGGCCGCAAGCGCCATGGCTGCGCAGCCGGTGAGCATGGCCACCATGGCCGTGAGTGAGAGAAAGCCATTGGCCCGATTCAGGGCCTCTTTGAGTTCGGGCCGTGCGTTCTCGAGTGTCTCAATGCGCTGGCCCGCGCCAATCAGCGGCTCGATGGCGCGATCGAAACGGCCCAACGACTCGGTTGGGCCCGAGACCCAGAGCCGATAACTCGCACGTGAGCCCTCGACAAGAAGGCCGGCGGCGGCAATGTCTTGAATGCGCACCAGGACCCGCGGAGAGAGATTGACGAAGTTCATGCCACGATCGGGCTCGTAGAGAATGCGACCAGCGATTTGAAACTTCGCATTGCCAATGGAGATGGTCTCGCCAATGCGCAGTCCGAGTCGCGCAAGAAGGGCGGGATCGACAAAGGCGCGGCCCGCTTCCAACTCAGGATTGACTTGCAGCCCCTCTGTAGTCTGGACTTCGAGCCGCCCCCGCATGGGATAACCCGAGTCGATGGCCTTGAGTGCAACGAGTGCAGAACGCTCGCCAGCGACCACCATGCTGGGGAACTGAACCCCCTTGACCGTGCGAAGGCCGTTGGATTCCACGACTTCAATCCAGTTGCTCGGCGTGGGCCGATCCGAGACCAGCAGGCGGTCGGCCCCGAGGCTTGATTGCGCATCTCGCAAGAGGGCCTGCTCGACACGCGCGGCAAGCAACGACACCGCGCTGACTGCTGCCACAGAGACCAAGACCGAGGCGGCCATGAGGCTCAGGGCCCCGGAGCGAATGTCCCTTCGTGCCCAGGACCAGAGCCGTGAGAAGTTAAGCGGCACGTAGTGCCTCGACGATTGCGATGCGCGATGCGCGAATGGCGGGAAGCATGCCGCCGGCCACACCCATGGCCACGGAGAACACAAGAGACTGAATCACGATAGAAGGTGTGAGCAGAAAGCCAAAAGAGAGTTCCGAGAAACTCTGAAAGTTGGTGGTGGAGAACTCAAAGCTCTGCATCAGACTGGCCAGGCCCAGGCCAACCAGGCCGCCGACGAGCGAGAGGGCCACCGACTCGGCCAAGAAGGCCAGGAGAATGGCCGAGCGTTGAAAGCCCAAGGCCCGAAGGGTGCCAATCTCGGCGACGCGTGTGGCCACTGCCGACTGCATGGTGATGGTCGCGCCAATGATTGCACCGATGGAGAAGATGACTGTGAGCGTCAGGCCAAGGATCTTGATAAAGCGCGAGAGCGATTCGGATTGGTCTTCGTAGTATTGGCGTTCGGATTTGGCACTGAGCGGCAGTCGTGGGTCGGAGGTCACGCGGTTGCGAAACGACTCGGCCTGACTCGGGTCCATTAGACGAACCACCAACGAAGAATACGTGGTGCGGCGAAACGACTGTCGAAGCACCTCGCCGTCGGCCCAGATCTCGCTATCAAAGCCGCTGCGGCCGCCGTCGAATAGGCCCACCACGCGCCAGTCGCGTCCACCGAATCGAACCGACTCGCCCAGGCCCAGGCCCTGAAACTGCTTGGAGGATGCCACGCCGACCATGATCTCTTCGGAGCCTGGCCGAAAGGCCCGGCCCTCGACGACCTTCACCTGACGCCGCATGCCTCGGCCGGTCTCATCAAGACCGCGGACCACCACATTCGAGGCCTTGCCTGTGTCACGTTTCTTTAAGTTGATGAGCACGACGGTCTCGCGCGACGCCAGCGGCTCGATGAAACTGGCCACCTCGGGGAACTGCGAGACGATGCTGGCCTGGCCCCGGTCGATGGAGCTCTGGACCTCGGTGACCGAGCCCTGGCGCGTGACCACCATATTGTCGGGCTCGCCCGTGCTCACCAGCGTGTTGCGCAGGCCTGCATCGAGCATGAGCACGGCCGCAAACACATAGACCACCAGCGCCATTCCCATGGCCGTGAGGATGGTGGTCATCCGACGGACCCAGAGGTTGCGAATGCTGTAGGCCAGCGGAATATCGAGGAGCCTCATATGGCTCTGAGGCCCTCGACGATTCGAATGCGATAGACCTTGACCATGGGGAAGATGGCTGCGACCACACCGGTGGCCAGGGCCGCAAGCAGCTGCATGATGCTGGTGTCAAAACTCACAAAGAAACTTCGAAAGAGCGTGCCGGTGGCCTCGTGAAATGCCGCGGCCACAGGGTAAGTAAGGGCCACACCCACCACGCCGCCGAGCAGCGCCATGAGCATGGACTCACCGGCCACCAATCCTGCAACAAACTTCGGTGAGAAGCCCAGGGCTTTGAGTGTGGCGTACTCACTGGTGCGCTCCCGGGCTGTCATGGCCATGGTGTTGGCCATCACCGCCATGATGATGAGAATCACCACATACGAGACCGCACGAATGGCCACCACAATGGCCTCGGTCATGGCAACGAATCCGAGCTGAAAGGCCTGCTCGGTCTCGGTGAGCGTCTCCTTGGCCGAATTGGAGAAGAGTTCATCGATGGCCATGCTCACTTCGGCGGCCCGACCGGGGTCGGCAATGCTGGTGATGAAGACACCCACCGAATCGGCATCGCGCGAGATCTTCCTGCGCTTGACCTCCTCGTTGAGGTAGGCCCAATGAAAATACATCTTGCCCGTGTCGGTCTGTTCTTCCTTGCCCTCGTAGATGCCCGCAATTAGGAACTCCCAGTTGCCGGGAAAGATCTGGCCCTTGAGGGTGATGATGTCGCCGGGTGCAAATCCATATTGCTGCGCAAGTCGCCGGCCCACCACTGCACTGCGTCGATCGCGATAAAACTTATCGCGCACCTCGTCGCTCAGCATGTACTCGGGATAGATTTCAAAATAACTCGGTGGGTCGACCGCAAACTGTGGGAAGAAGTTGCGGGTGTCTTTATAGACACCGCCAAACCAGCGCGAGACGGTCATGGACTCCACGCCATCGACCTGCCGAATCCGCTCCCCGTGAGAGAGCGGCAGTGGGAAGATGAGCGAGATGGAGCTGCGTGTGATGAGTCGGGCCTGGCTCGCTGACTCCGCGCCCGAGTACCAGGCCTGCACCACCGTGCTGAGCAGCCCAAACGCTAGCTCAGCAATCACCAACCCCAAGAAGGTGAGCGCCGAGCGGCCCTTGTTGCGCCAGATGTTGAGAAAGAGAAGCCGAAGGATCAGCATGCGCGCTCACCCATGCTCAGGCGTGCGTCTCGACAATGCTCCCGAGCTGCCCCTACTCCAGATGAACCACCGCCCGCGCGGCCGCGGCCGCCCTCGGGTCGTGGGTCACCATGATGATGGTCTTGCCCATCTCCCGATTGAGACGATTGAGCATGGCCAGAATATCGGAGGCGGACTGCCGATCGAGGTCGCCGGTGGGCTCATCGGCCACAATGAGGCTGGGGTTGGTAATCAGTGCGCGTGCAATGGCCACCCGCTGTTGCTGCCCGCCCGACAACTCATTGGGCGTATGGGCCATGCGATCGGCCAGGCCCACTGCGGCCAGCGCAGTTTCCACCTTCGTGCGGCGCTCGCTGGCGGGAAGATCGGTGAGTTGCAGCGGCAGTTCCACATTCTCGTAAGCGGTGAGGACTGGAATGAGGTTGTAGAACTGAAAAATGAAACCCACGTGCTTGGCCCGCCATTGGGCCAACTGCGAATCGTTGAGTTGGGTGATGTCCGCGCCATCGACTTCAATGAGACCGGT
This sequence comes from Burkholderiaceae bacterium, assembly GCA_036783055.1. Classification (GTDB taxonomy): domain Bacteria; phylum Pseudomonadota; class Gammaproteobacteria; order Burkholderiales; family Burkholderiaceae_A; genus Hahnella. The sequence goes on from DAIPXU010000010.1 coordinate 4,509, forward strand.
GGTGGGTCGGTCGATGCCCGCAATGAGATTGAGTAGGGTGCTCTTGCCCGAGCCCGAGGGGCCCATGAGCGCGACAAAGTCGCCACGATTCACATGAAGATTGAGTCCATCGAGCACCAAGACATCTTGCTCACCGCGCCGATAGACCTTGCGCAGACCGGCAATGTGAATCACGGTGAGGCAATCTCGATTCGCTGCCCATTCCGAAGGCCATTGGTCGGACGAAGCACCACCCGGTCGCCCGCCTTGAGGCCCGGCGTTGCAATGAGGTCTCCCGTGGTGGCGGTGGCCTGAAACTCCATCTCCTTGAGCCGGCTTCCCTCGACCACATAGACCAGCCAGTTGCCGCCCTTTTGCAGGGCCGCGGCCTTGTTCACCGCAACGATGGGCTTGCGCTCGTCGGCATTGAGGGGGCGCTCAAGAAAAGAGACCTTGGCCGACATGTCTGGCAGGACACGCGGGTCGATTGCATCGAACTGCAGCTTGACCAATCGAGTGGCCTTGGCCCGATCGATGGTGGGCACCATGCGCGCGACTCGGCCGGGGAATCGCTCGTTGGGGAGGGCATCGAGGCCAATCTCAACGGGCTGGCCAATCGAGAGCTTGGCAATACTCGACTCCGAGACATCGGCCTCGACCTCCAGTGTGGTCATGTCCGCGACTGTGACCACCGCACCCTTTGAGTCGGCCGCGGAGGAAAATGGGGTGATGTTGTCGCCCACGTTGGCATTTTTGGTGAGCACCACCCCATCGAAGGGTGCACGAATCTCGGACTGCGAGAGGGCCGCCCGGGCCACCTGGGCCGCCGCCTCCGAGGCACGCAGCTGCGCAGAGGCCTTCTCAAGACGTGCCTTGGATGCATCGAAGGCTGCCTGCGAGATGTAATTCTTGTTGAGCAGGCTCTCGGAACGTTCAAACTCGCGCCTTGCATCGTTGCGCTCTGCAGTGGCGAGCCCCACCTGCGCCTCGGACTGGGCGAGTTGCGCACGCAACTCCTCGCTCTCGATTCGCGCCATCACCTGGCCCTTCTTGACACGGGAGCCCTCGGCCACATCGAGCCACTCAAGACGGCCACTGGCCTTGGTGGAGATGGCCGCCTTTCGCTGGGCCACCACATAGCCACTGGCATTGAGAATCGAGAGGGTCTGCGATGGGAAGACCGAGATGACCGGCGAGGTCTGAATCTTGACCGGCCGACTGAACTGATAGACGGCCACGATGAGAATCAGGGGAACAACGACAAGGGCAATGCGAGCACCGCGCGATGCGGGCAGATTAATTTTCATTGGGACTTTTGAACGGATTGATCACGCACACAACGAAAACCAATATACGCCACTCGTGTGTCACGCGGTTTGGTGGCGATGTCGTCCTCTCGCTGCCGCTCGGGGCCGTACCACCAGGAGGCCCCGCGGGTCACCCGCTCGTTGCCACTGCCCGTGGCCACCCATTCCCAGACATTGCCACCCATGTCGAATAAGCCATTGACCCCGGGTGCAGTGGTGGCCACCGCCACATGGCCCACGCCGCGATCGAGCGCACCGGCGGGCGCCCTTCCCTTGTAGTCGCCGCAGCCACTCAAGCAATGGCTGGCCTTGGCCGAGTCCCCATTGGGAAACGGATAACGCTTGCCAGAGGCCCATCCGGCCGGTGCCGGGCTGCGCTGCTCGAGGTAGGCCGCGGCTCGCCACTCCTCATCGTTGGGCAGTCGTGCACCGCGGGCCTGACAGATGGCCTGCGCCTCATCGAAGGTGATGTGAACGGCCGGTTCGTCATCGGCCGCTGGAGCGCCATACGGGGCCTTCCATGTCCAGCCCGGTTTTTTGACCCAGCCCGCCTCGTAGATATAGCCGCCGCCCTCGCGCTCGGCACGGCTCACAAAGCCGGTCTTGGCAGCATGTCGTTTGAGTTCGCCCACAGTGAATTCATGGCGGTCCCAGAGCAGCCGGCCCACGGGCTGGCTCGGCTGCATGGCCTGGGTGGCCTGAACCGGCGATGCGGATGGAGATGGGGCTGGAGACTGGGCCCGCAGGCCAGTCGTGGAGAGCGATACGGCAAACAGGGCACAAAATGCTAGAACACGAGTCGAATGCATGGCAGGATTCTCCCTGATCTCAAGCCTCTTCAACCTGAAAGGAGCGCAAACCAATGGCCAGCGAATGGATTTCAGTAAAAAGTGCCGACGGACGCGAATTCGATGCCTACGTGAGCCAACCGACCACCGGCCGTGGCCCGGGCCTGCTCCTGATTCAAGAAATTTTTGGTGTCAACGAGCATATTCGCGCGGTGGCCGACCAGTACGCTGCCGATGGTTTCGTGGTGATTGCACCCGATGTCTTCTGGCGCGAGGCACCCCGGATCGACCTTGCCTACGATGCCGACGGTTTCGAGCGCGGGCTCGCACTGCTGAGTCGCCTGAATGTGCCACTGGTGGCCTCCGATCTCCAACGCACCGTCGAGGCCGTCAAGCACCAAGACTCCTGCACCGGCCTGGTGGGCTCGTTGGGCTTTTGCATGGGCGGCATGCTCTCGTTTGTTGCCGCTGCCCGGGCCGATGTCGATACAGCCGTCTGCTATTACGGCGGCGGAATTCACCAACACCTCGACTTGGTTGAGGACATCACCTGCCCGGTGCTCTTTCACTTTGCCGAGAAAGACAGCTATATCCCGGCCTCGGCCGTGAGCAGCGTTCGCAAGGCCTTCGAGGGCCGAGACGATGCCCGAATTATTGTCCACCCTGGCGTCGACCACGGTTTTAACTGCTGGCGCCGCCCGGCCTGGCATCAACAGACCGCTGCCCGCGCCCGCGGCCAGAGCCTGGTTCACCTCTCCGAAGCCCTGAGCTAGCCAACCCCCGGCCCTGGGCCCAACGCCAAGGCGCCCACTCCGGGGCCCCTCCCCAGGGGCCATCCCGCGGGCCCTCCCGGGGTGTAAATTCAAGTTGTCATATTCATGTGTATAAGACAAAATACAGTTGCAGTCGCTGTATCTGTCTGTATCTGTATCTGTATTTCCGTGGTGTTACGTAACAGACCAACAAGGAGTACAAAAAATGTCTGACAACCAAAAGGTATGGCCCACGGGCCTGACGGAGGCTGAGTCGGAGGAACTTCACCGCAACCTCATCCAGGGGACACAATTCTTTGGAATGATTGCGGCGTTTGCCCACCTCTTGGCTTATATCTATTCGCCTTGGTTAGGCTGAGCAAAGGAGAGTAAGCATGATCTACGGTAAATTGTGGTGCGTTGTGAAGCCCTCTCTTGGCGTCCCCCTGATCATCGGCGCCGTCGCAGTCGGTTCGTTTGCAGTGCATGTGGCCCTGCTCACGCACACCGACTGGGTTCCTCGTTTCCTGAATGGTGGACCACCCGCCAAAGTCTCACAGGCCCTGCCTGCTGAGAAGGCGGCTGTGGCATCGACCGAGCAGGCCTCGTCGAGCCGGATGTAATCGCATGACATCGCACAACGGCGAAGGCTGCGCGCCTCTGCTGTTGTGCGATCTCCTCATCGCCTAGGAATCCAATAACAAGACAACCCGACATGGCCCGACCGCCACGTCCCTGGATTCAAAAACTCGCGGCCCTCGGCCCGCGCTTTCTGCCTTTCGCCGATGCGGCGAGCCCCGACCTTCCACTCTCGCGACTGCTGAGGCTCTCGTTGTTTCAGGTCTCGGTGGGCATGGCCCTGGTGCTCCTGGTGGGCACACTCAATCGGGTCATGATTGTTGAACTCCATGTGCCTGCCTCTCTGGTGGCGATCATGGTGGCACTGCCGGTTCTCTTTGCACCATTTCGGGCCTTCATCGGACACCGCTCCGATCAGCACCGCTCCGAGCTCGGCTGGCGCCGCGTTCCGTTTATCTGGCGCGGCAGCATGTTGCAGTTCGGTGGCTTTGCCATCATGCCCTTTGCACTGCTTGTGCTTGCAGGGGCGGGCCAGTCGGCCAGTGCGCCTGTCTGGGTGGGTCAGTTGGCGGCCGCCGTGGCCTTCTTGCTTGTGGGCGCCGGTCTGCACACCGTTCAAACCGCGGGCCTGGCCCTGGCCACCGACTTGGCCTCCGAAGAGAGCAAGCCCAAGGTGGTGGGCCTCATGTACGTGATGCTGCTGCTGGGCATGCTGCTGAGTGCCGCAGCCTTTGGCCAGGCGCTCGAAACCTACAGCCATGGCCGGCTCATTCAGGCCATTCAGGCCGCCGCAGTGCTCACATTGGTGCTCAATACCATTGCCATCTGGAAGCAAGAGCCCCGCGAGCGCCCTCGACTAAGCCCCGAACAGCACAAGGCCGAGATGGCCAAGGACCGCTTTGGCGACGCTGTAAAGGCCATGGCGCAGACGCGGCTCGGCCTGCGCTGGCTCTGGGTGATTGGCCTGGGCACCCTTGCGCTGACCATGCAAGATGTCCTGCTCGAGCCCTATGGGGGCGAGGTGCTCGGCCTGAGTGTGTCGGAGACCACGCGGCTCACGGGCCTGCTGGCCGTGGGCGGAATACTGGGCTTCGGGCTCGCCTCCTACTTGCTCTCTCGCGGGGCCGATCCTTTTCGCATGTCGGCCATTGGCCTTTTTGTGGGCGTGCCCGCCTTGGCCTGCGTACTCTTGGCGGTGCCCACGGAATCGACCGGGCTCTTCTCGGTGGGGGTCTGTCTCATCGGCCTCTCGGCAGGGCTCTTTGGCCACGGCAGCCTAACCACCACCATGCTTCTTGCGCCTGCTGGGCGCAGTGGCTTGGCCTTGGGGCTCTGGGGCGCCGTGCAGGCCACGGCCGCGGGCGTGGGCATGGCCGCAGGCGGGCGCATTCGTGACATTGCCTCCACAGGACTCTCGGCCGCGAACGCCTACGCAGTGGTCTACGTGATCGAAATAACGCTTCTTGTCGTGACGCTTTTCCTCATAACCCCTCTGCTAAGATCCGGCATGTTTCCCCCCACAAGCATCCCCCACACATCCCAATAGACAAGGGGCATTCAAATGGAAATCAAACACATTCTGTTGGTCTTTATTCTGGTGGTTGGCGTGTTCATGCTGGCCAACTGGTACAACCGCCCCAAGAGGTAATTCATATGGCCACTTTTCTTTTTGCGATGGGCATTCTGCTCATGGTCTGCCTGCCCACCATTCACCACTGGTATCTCGAGAACAACAAAGGCGTGCAAAAGCGCGTGGCCCGACACCATGCCGAGTTGTTTGGTTTTGGTTACACCATTGTTGCGGGCGCTGCCCTTATCGGCATCCTGCCCTAGCTTAAGTCTGCTTCTCCGTCCGCAAGGCCCATCGCCATAGCGTGGATGGGTCTGCGGGAATCATCAGCAGCCCGTGCTCCACAATGGCGAGCACCAGCATCGTCCCCACCAGACTCGCTCCCACTGCCACATGCAGGGGCGCGTGTTGATCGAGGGCCACCCACCAGATCCAGGCTGCCACCCCACTGGCCACGGCCACACTCAGTGGGAAGAGCGGATTGAAGCTTCGCCGAGAGAAGTAGGTGAGCAGGTAATGCAGTCGCACGGGCAGGAAGGACTCGTAGAAGTTCTTCACGCCGAGGTAGATATTGAGCTTGGCACTGACTCGCATCAGCCAGAGCACCAGGTAGGTGCCCGCAGCCGTGGGGTTGGGTGAATCGATCGCGGGCATCACCACCGCAATGGCAAGCACCACCAGGGCCAACTCATGGTGGGCAATGGTTTGGAATGCCAGCCAGAACCGGCGCGCGCCGGTGGCATTCGGACAAGGCCCACGGTTGGGGCCCGTGACCACGCCCAGCAAAAACGCCACCTCTTGCCAGGCCCAGACCAGGAGCGCCGAACCGAAACCCAGGTAAGCACCCCAGACCGTGGGCATCTGCGGTGTCACCGCCGCCCCGTAGAGACCGATGAAGAGCCCCACCGTGGCCCAGAGCAGAACGCGGCGCTCGCCCGCCTGCGTGGTCATCACCGATCGGAGCACCAGCCCTGTCGCAAGCCACCAGACGGCCAGACTCACCAACAGGGCCAGGAGAACGGTCATTACCAGCTCGGTGCCATGCGTATCTGAGCGGGCAGTTCTTCGCGATTGACGGGCAAGAAGAATAGGCGCGCAAAGACCAGGGCCGACTGCGCTGCACACCAGCCTTGGGTGATCTTGGCGGCAAGACCGCCCCTCTCTCTGGCGGCATCCACGCGTGTCTGCAACTCACAGAGACGATCGAGGCCGGCACGAAACTCGGGCAGGTCGTAGCGCAGTGTGACCGGGAAGACCTGCTTGGAGATGTCGGTGGTGATCTCAAAGACACGCAGGCCATAGGCCGATGGATCCAGGCCCAGGGCCTTGTGCAGCTCGGGACGCGTGTGGTCGCGCACGTACATGGTGGCAAAGACGGCCAGCTGGAAAAAGCGCATCCAGTAGAGGTTGCGGCCTCTGAGCAGCTCGGGATTGGCACGCATGATCAGTGCGAATGCCTCGCCGTGGCGGAACTCATCATTGCACCACTTCTCGAACCACAGGAAGATGGGATGAAAGCGCAGCTCTGGGTGCTTCTCGATCTGCCGATAAATCGCAATGTAACGGGCGTAGCCAATCTTCTCGGAGAGGTAGGTGGCATAGAAGATGAACTTGGGCTTGAAGAAGGTGTACTTCTTGGCCTTGGTCAGAAAGCCCAGGTCGACGCCAATGCCGAAGTCCTTGAGCCACTGGTTGATAAAGCCTGCATGTCGAGACTCATCGCGGGCCATGTAGCCAAAGACATCTCGCATGTCTTGGTTCTTCACCTTCTTCTTGAGTTCGGCATAGAGATGACAGCCGTTGAACTCCGAGGTTATTGAGCAGTTCAGGAAATCACTGAACTCCTTGTAGAGCTCGGTGGGAAGGTCTTCAATCTTGCTCGCCATATCGGGCGGACGCGTGAAATGCTCGTCGTTGTTGTCGGCTGCAAACTCAGCCATGAGGGCATCCCACTCCGCGCGAACGGAATCGACTGAGATGGCATTGATGGCCGCATGGTCGGTGGTGTAGAAGCGCGGCGTGAGCATGGTGTCTTGCTTGGCCTTTTGTGTGGCCTCGTTGGGGCTGCGATCGCGCACAGCGTGCGCACGATCCACCGTGGCCGCGGCCTCGGCGGCTGCAAAGGTCTCTTGAAACTCTCTCATGATCGATCTCCTTTTGATTCCACGCGACTCACTGCGGGCGAGTCGTACTGCTTGAGGTAACCCAGAAACACGCGGGCAGGGTCTGGCCCGAAAGAGGTCAGGTCGATGACTCGGCCTGAGACGGGATCGGACAACTCCAATCCGTTGGCGGCATTGCGCGAGAGGATGAAGGGCTCGGCCTGTGCACCACCCATGCGAAGCCTCGCCTGCGCAAGGGTTCTGAGCACCCCTCTTGCAAAGCCTGCCTCACCCACAATGGGTTCGAGCCACTCACCGGTGCGGTGATCGCGCACCAGCACATCGCCTCCGGGTCCGTCGGCAAACACCAGCGCCCGCTCCTGCAGATTGGCCACCACAACACGGGCGGCCTGCTGGCGAGCGGCCTCGCGCTTGTTGGCCGCAGAGACTCCTGCAAGCACGATGGTGGTGATTAGCAGCCCCGCAATGGCCGCAAGGGGCCATCCTTCCACACGGGGGCGCGAGATGAGGCGATCGCTCATGCAGGCAATCCCGACTCGCCCGCGGCGGGGTGAATGGCCTGTGCCACCGGCGTTGGTCGACTCGATTTCTGCGACTGGGCGTTGCGCCAGGCCGACTCCAATAGGGCCGCCACCGATTCCACTGCGGGCAGTGCACGCATCATGGGCTGGGGATGCGAGAGGCGCCAGGGCCTTGCATGGGGCCAGAGGTGCGGGTAGGCAATCTTGTCTTCCTCGAGCAGGTCGATGCAGATCTCACCGGCCCCATTCGGGAGCCTGCGCACATCGGCCGATCGAACCCGATGAAGCGGAATGTTGAAGCTCAGATTGAGCACAATTCCGATGCGAAACACGAGCCGTCGGTCGGTGATGGTGTAGACCGTGGTCTTGGCCACCAAGACAGACATCGCCCAGAAGAGCAGCAGGCCCAGGGCAAAGACCGGTGCCAGCCATGTGGAGGCGCCCAATGCTGCAGCCAGGGACCCAGTCTGCTCCCACTCGAGTGCCGAGCGCACCACCAGGATGAGCAGGAAGTAGAAGGCAATGCCTCGGCCATGAAAGACATGGCGAAACACCAGGGCCGCCACGGGGCTGCCCTGCCAGAGGAGTCGCTCGTTGGCCGGCAGCCGCTCGGGCAATCCGTACTCGGGCTCGAACTCGTGCTCGTGCTCGTGGTTGGTGTGGGCGTGGTGTCCAGACATGGTGGTCACGCCAAGGGGTCGCGCCGCTGCGGCGTTGCGAAGAGCGTGCCAGCACCGAAGTAGGCCGTGACCTTCTCTTCCTCAAGCAGCGTAATGGAGTCCATGCTCTTGATTGAGGGGACGCCCTCGAACTGCCCTGCAAGAATGGCCTCGACGGTGATTCGATTGCCCTTGATGCGATCGCGGTGCACCCGCGAGAAATTCATGGGCAGCAGCACTCTGCGACCGCCCGTGGTCTCCACTTCAAAGTAGCGAATCAGATGCTCGGAGCGATCGACCCAGACCTCAACGACTTTGCCGGCCGATTGCTTGTCGGCACCAAAGACGGTGAGCCCGCGGGGGTCGAGGTCTTGGTGGGCCAGTGAGAAGCCATCGGCTGCCGCAATGCGCAGGGGAACAATTTTGTGGGCGCCATCGACCGTGCGATCGGGCGAGTCGGAGCGCAGCGTGTAGGCGCCTGGTCCGATGTCGGAGGCCATGGGGTCGCCCTGCGGCTCCAATCCAAGGCCGGGAAACGGCGCAATGGGCTTGCCCTTCGGGGCAGGCGCACTGCGATCGCGATCGTGCGGCGCGGTGAAGTCGCCATGAAATGCCGTTTTGTAGGTCTTGGGGGCGGGCATGCCTGCCCAGCCGGTGTCCTCGCGCGTGGTGCCATTGGGCCGCTCGATGATCAGCGGAAAGCCCTCGCGCTTGCTCTCGATGGTGAGGTAATAGACCAGGCCCGCGAAGAATATCCAGAATAAATACAAGACCAGTTGTGCAACATCGACATAGTCTGTAATTGCGCCAGTTCCCATTTTTTTCTCCTTTGCTCAGAACGTCCTAGCTGGGGAAGTCAGCCAGTCCAAACTTCTTATCCGATGGCGCCGCAGCCCGCATGCGAAAGACAAGGGGCCCCAGTGCAACCAGGGTGACAAACAACAACAACAATTCAATCTGATAGACCACTGCGTAGCCCACGCCCACCGACGAGAGCACGGTGCCCAGTTCGCCCGAGGCCGCCAGACCCGAGACGAGGTCTCGGATGGCGCCGCCCATGGCAATGGCAATGCCTGTGCTGGTGGCATGGACCGCACCCCAGGCGCCAATGGCCATGCCGACATGGCCCTGGTTGTCGAGGGTCATGGCCGCGGCCAGGGTGCCAATAGAAAAGAGCCCACCACCGAGTCCAATAAGGAAGGTGCCCAGGCGAAAGAGTCCACTCGAGGCCATGGGCTCGGCGAGGATGACCATGGCAAATGCAAAGAGTCCCACCACGGCGCCGAGTGCCGCCACCCAGTTGGCGGGCCAGCCATTGCGCAACCACTTGGCCGAGATCAAGAACGCGAGCAAGGCCCCACTGGCCAGCAGCACGGTCAAGAAACTCGTTGCTGAAACAGAGAGCCCCAAGACCTCGCCACCATAGGGCTCGAGGATGATGTCTTGCATGGCAAAGGCCATGGTGCCCATGGCCAGGGCAAACAAGAAGCGCCGATTGCCGGGCACAGAGACAAAGCCCGACCAGGCCGAACCAAACTGAATGCGCTCTGCCACCGCCTTGGTCTGGCCCGGTCGCCGGGGTTCTTGCTTCCAGAGGGCAATCATGTTGAGCATGAAGCCAATGAATGAGGCGGCCTGCACCACCTGTATGAGTCGGAACTTGCTGAAGTCTTCAAGAAGCGCGCTAAACACCAGCGCACTGACGAGCATGCCCAAGAGCAGCATGGTGTACATGAGCGCGACCATGCGCGGGCGCTGCTCGGGTTCGGCCAGATCGGTGGCCAGCGCGAGTCCTGCCGTCTGAACGGTTTGCGCACCCAGGCCCACAAGTAGGAATGACAAGGCTGCACTGGCCGGCCCAATCCAGAGTGGCCAATGGGTATCGCCCGAGAGAAGAATGAGTGCGAAGGGCATGATGGCCAGGCCACCAAACTGCAGCAGACTGCCGGTCCAGATGTAGGGCACACGCCGCCAACCAATGGCCGAGCGATGCGTGTCGGACTTAAAACCAATGAAGGCGCGCAGTGGTGCCACCAATACCGGCAGGGCCACCATGGCGGCAACAAGCCATGCCGCCACACCCAGTTCAACAATGAGCACTCGGTTGAGGGTGCCCACCAGCAGTGCCGTGGCCATGCCCACCGAGACCTGAAAGAGCGAGAGCCGAAAGAGCTTGCCCATGGGCAGGCTTGCAGAGGCGAGATCTGCAAAGGGCAACATGCGCGGGTCGACGCGCGACCAGCGCCTGGGGTTGAGCAGGTCGAGCAGAATCATCGGCGGACCAACTCCAGGGCCTGCGAGGTGTAGAAGCCTTTGGAGACCCGCTCGGTGCGGCCAATGCGCCAGTCGCTGAGTTTGGGCGATTGGGCCAGGGCCTTTGCAAGCCAATCGAAGCGCACCGGGACAATCTGCGGCGAGCGATCGGTTCTCGGAAAGAGTCGGCCCACGGTCATCATGGCCATGAGAAGCGGATTGCTCGGTGCAAAGGTAAAGACCATCGAGGCACGCACGCGCGGGGCGAGCGCCTCGAGTGCGGTGACGGCGTGAATGGGTGCGTAGTGAATGAGCGAATCCATGGCCACCACATGTTCGAATTCACCCAGCGATGCATCGAGCATGTCGCCCGAGAGAAATCGAATGGACCCCACCCCAATGTCGGTGGGCATGCGCTGCTCGGCGAGTTCAACAAGGGTGGGCGAGAGATCGATGGCGGTGACACGCGCCCCCATGCGGGCGAGGTCGACGGCCAAGAGGCCGGTGCCACAGCCTGCATCGAGAATGCGTGCACCGGCAGTGGGGGCCACCCACTTGGCAATGAGGTGGCGCATCTGTTCGCGGCCCGCACGCACTGTGGCACGAATGCCACTGACCGGTGCATCGGAGGTGAGCCGCGCCCAGGCGTCGGCCGCCGTGCGATCGAAATAGGTCTCGATCTTCTCGCGCCGCTCGATGTAGGCCGCCTCTTGCATCAATCGAATCCGAGCAGGTCGAAGATTTCCCGGTCTTTGAGGGACTCGGGGGCCAAGGGGTCGGTGCCGGCCCAGAGGCGCGCAGCAAGACGAAGGTACTCGTTTTGCACGGCCTCGAGTTCGGGCGAGGGCTCCATTTCAAACAAGGTGGACTTCTTCAGACGGCTGCGGCGAATGACATCGAGGTCGGGGAAGTGCGCTAGGCGATTCAAGCCCACACGATCGCTGAACTTGTCGATCTGATCGGTCTCGGCACTTCGATTGGCAATCACACCACCGAGGCGCACCTTGTAGTTCTTGGCCTTCGCACCAATGGCCTGAACAATTCGGTTCATGGCAAAGATGGAGTCGAAGTCGTTGGCCGCGACAATGACTGCGCGATCGGCATGCTGCAGCGGAGCTGCGAATCCACCGCAGACCACATCGCCCAGCACATCGAAGATCACCACGTCGGTCTCCTCGAGCAGGTGGTGCTCCTTTAAGAGCTTCACGGTCTGCCCCACCACATAGCCGCCGCATCCGGTGCCTGCGGGCGGGCCGCCGGCCTCGACGCACATCACGCCGTTGTAGCCGGTGTAGACGAAGTCTTCAATGCGCAGCTCCTCGGGGTGGAAGTCCACGGACTCCAGGACATCGATGACCGTGGGCATGAGCGACTTGGTCAATGTGAAGGTGGAGTCGTGCTTGGGGTCGCAGCCGATCTGCAGCACACGCTTGCCCAATTTAGAGAAGGCCACCGAGAGATTGCTTGAGGTGGTGCTCTTGCCGATGCCGCCCTTGCCGTAGACGGCAAAGACCTTGGCATTGCCAATCTTTAGGTTGGGGTCGAGCTGCACCTGAAGGCTGCCCTCGCCATCGGGTGGGGAGGAGGCGCGGCGAATTTCGGAGAAGGGAACGCTGACGGTATTCATGTGGTGGCTCCCTGGGGCATCACGCCCTCGAGTCGGTCTTCAAAGGCCTCACCGGCTTCGCGAAGCGCGGCAAGGGTCTGTTCATCGGGGGACCAGTACTGACGATCACTGGCTTCGAGCAGCCGACCGGCGAGCTTGGCCGATGCAGCTGGGTTCAATTCGGCCAGCCGATCGCGCATGGCTGGGTCCATTAAAAAAGTCTGGGTGAGTTGTTGGTAGACCCAGGGCTGCACCTGCCCGGTGGTGGCACTCCAACCCATGGTGTTGGTGAGGTGGGCCTCGATCTGTCGCACGCCTTCGTAGCCGTGCTCGAGCATGGACTCGTACCACTTGGGGTTGAGCATGCGGGTGCGGGTTTCCAAGGCCACCTGCTCAGAGAGCGTGCGAACCACGCCGGCCCCGGTGGTCTGGTCGCCAATGTAGACCTGTGGGTCGCGTCCCCCTTTGGCCTTGCGTATGGCGCGGCTCACACCACCCAGGGTGTCGAAGTAGGTGTCCACCGTGGTCACACCCACCTCGAGGGACTCGAGGTTTTGATAGGCGAGATCGACATGGGCAAGGGCCGACTGCAGCACCGCGGGCTGGCTGCTTGGCCTGCCATTGCGGCCATAGGCAAAGCCCTTGCGGCGTGCATAGCAGTCGGCGAGTTCGTCTTCGTCTTGCCAGCAGCCCTGCTCAATGAGGTGATTCACATTGGCGCCATAGGCCCCATCGGCATTGCCAAAGACACGCAGGCTGGCGGTTTCCATATCGACCCCGCACTTGGCCATGTGGGCCAGGGCATGCTTGCGAATAAAGTTCTGATCGCTGGGCTCGTCGGCCTGCGCAGCCAAGAAGGCGGCCTCGGCGAGCATGCGAATCTGCAGTGGCAAGAGGTCACGGAAGATGCCCGAGAGTGTGACCACGACATCCACACGTGGTCGGCCCAATTCTTGAAGCGGAATAAGACTCGCGCCAGCGAGGCGTCCGAAGCTATCGAAGCGTGGCTTGGCGCCCATGAGTGCCATGGCTTGGGCCAGTGGGCCGCCCTCGGTCTTGAGGTTGTCGGTGCCCCAGAGCACCATGGCAATCGACTCGGGAAATGGGTGGCCCAAGTCGGTGTGCTTCTCGAGGAGCCGCTCGGCCTGTCGCTGGCCATCGACCCATGCGAATCGACTCGGCATGCGAAAGGGATCGAAGCCGTGGAGATTGCGACCGGTGGGCAGGACCTCGGGAGTTCTTAAGAGATCGCCACCCGGTGCGGGACGAACGAATCCACCATCGAGGGCATGGAGCAGTGAATCGAGTTCGTGATTGACCTGGAGTTCGCGATTGACGCGCACCAGGAGTGTGGCCATCTGCTCGGCGCCCTCGAAGTCGCCCATGAGTTGGGTGGCCCTTTGTTGGGCGGCGGCATCGCCTGCGCTGCCCTTTGAATCGATGATGCAGTCGATGGCCTCGTTGACGCGGGCATCGCTGACCATGGGCCGATGGGCCCGTGACATGGCGCGAAGAATGTCGCGGCGTTGATCGAGACTGGGCGTGCGGCCCAAGACATGCAGGCCCTGCGGAATGAGCGTGGTCTCCCACTCTTGGAGCTGGGCTGCGAGTTGCAGCACGGCGGCATCAATGCCTGCCACGGCCTGGTGAATCTCTTCGGGCGTGCTCGCGGCCGTGTGAAGGGCGAGCGACTGATCGGCGGCGAAAGGCATTTCGATGGCCTGGGCCTGCTCGGCAATGACCCCACGCAGGGACTCGCGCTCGGCGAGGTTGGCCGCGCGTGCCTGGAGTTCCACGATTTGCGAGATGGGCTCGAGCGAGCGCCAACGGTCGATGGTCTGCTTGAGCTCGGAGAGGCCACGGTAGAGGCCCGCCTCGGTCACCGATGGCGTGAGATAACTCAAGAGCGTGGCCGAGGAGCGGCGCTTGGCAATGGTGCCCTCGGACGGATTGTTCGAAGCGTAGATGTAGAAGTTGGGCAGGTCTGCAATGAGGCGGTCGGGCCAGCAGGCGCCCGAGCTTCCCGCCTGTTTGCCGGGCATGAACTCGAGTGCGCCGTGGGTGCCAAAGTGCACCACCGCATGCAACTCACGCCGGGTGCGAAGGTGGCGATAGAAGGCCGCAAATGCATGGGTGGGCGTGTGGCCGTGTTCAAAGAGCAGGCGCATGGGATCGCCCTCGTAGCCAAAGCCTGGCTGAACGTAGAGATCGACATTGCCAAAGCTCATGCCCAGGAGGAAGAAGTTCTTGCCGTTGGTGAGTTGCTTGCCCGGTGCGCGGCCCCAGCAGGCCTCGATGTCAGCCAGATGGGTTTCCTCGCGAAGGTAGTCCTGCACGGGATAGGTGGCCAAGACATTGGCATCACAGCCATGGTCTTGGCGATTGCCATTGAGCAGTGCCTCGCGAATGGCCGCGGGCGACTCGGGCATCTCGACCCCGTAGCCTTTATCGCGAAGCGACTCGAGTGTGGCAAAGACCGATTCAAAAACCGAGAGGTGGGAGGCGGTGCCCACACTGCCCCCATTGGGCGGGA
>DAIPXU010000011.1:0-17397 GCA_036783055.1 Burkholderiaceae bacterium
ATGAATCACAATCTCGAAACAGTGCCCCGCCTCTACAAAGCCGCAAGGCCGGGATCGGATTACGCGCACTCTCTTAATCTTCTCAAGGCCTTCAAGCAAAAGGTGCCCGGTGTTCCCACCAAAAGCGGAATCATGCTGGGCCTCGGGGAGACATTTGATGAGGTGGTGTCCGTCATGCGCGACCTGAGAGAGCATCGGGTTGACATGATCACGATTGGCCAGTACCTGGCGCCCTCAAATGCCCATCTGCCGGTGGTTCGATACGTAACCCTAGAGGAGTTCGCGAGGCTCGAGGCCGTGGCAATCGAACTGGGCTTTGCCAATGCTGCAGTGGGGCCCTTGGTCAGGTCCTCCTACCATGCCGACCAGCAAGCGCAATCAGCCGGGCAGCTCCTCGCTTAACCAACGCCGAAGGCCCTCGAAGTCGGGAACGCCCACATAGCGCTTGTGAATCTGTCCGCTCGAATCGACCACGAAAGTGGTGGGGGTCACCGACACATCACCCCAGGCCTGTGCCCAGCGGCCATCTGTATCGTGAATCACCCAAAACGGCAGTGCTCGGTCTTCAACGAATCGGCTGAGGAACTCTGGCTTGTCGTAATGCATGGCCACAGCAATGGTTCTAAACCCCCTTGACTCGAACTCCTTGTGCAAGGCGACGATATCGGGCATCTCTCGAACACAGGTGACACAACTTGTGGCCCAAAAGTTAACCAGATAGGGCTTGCCAATCAGAGTCTGGGTGTCAATGGTTTGGCCTTGCAGGTTCGCACTTCCAACCCTTGGGGCAGGACTGCCCTGGGTGGCCCAAATGCCCGCAAGTGCAAGGAGGGCCACGCCCACCAAGGCCAGAACGAACCGCGCTTTGCTGGTCACCGATGACGCTCGCTAGCGGACCGGCATGACCTTGGCCGCGCCAGGGTCTTGGCTCTGCCCGCCCTGGGCTTCTGGCGCGGGCTTGTTGCCTTGCAAGGCCGTATCAATGGCTCTTGCTTGGTCGTCGGTGATGACTTCAAAGGCCTGGATTACCCTCCTTGTTCCAGGCACTCGTGAAGCGATTTCAGACGCCCGCGTGGCCTCTCGTTGAGTCACCAAACCCATGAGAAAAACCGTGCCGGACTCAGTCACCACCTTGATCAGGTTGCCATTGACATCTCTGGAATCGAGCAACGAGGCCTTGACCCTTGTTGTCAAAACAACATCCGTGCCGTAGGTCATCGTGGTGGCGGGTGGGCCTACAAAAACCTCATTGATCACGGAGCGAACATTTTCAATCTTAGAGACGATCTGACCAATCTCCGTTTTTGTGGCCTGGTCCGGGGCAAAGCCAGTGATAAGCGCTATTCGATTGAATGAGGTCACGCTGGGTTTAACGGCCGCATCGCCTTTGAATCGGTCTCTGAATCGATTGAAAGATTAGAGTTCAATGGACTGGTCCTCGGCTTGAGCCCCCGTGGTTCGACGCTCTGTGATCGAAAGCGCGCCCACGACCATTCCAGTGGCGACAACAGGGAAGCAGCCGGTGAGTAGGTTCGCAGCGGCCAGGGAAGATGCTGAAACCAAAAAGAGACGGCGGTCTGTCATGAGAACTCCTGAAGTGGGAATGCCAATTATAGGAGCGGAGTCGATGCCCGTTTGTTCAAATCGCATTGCGCAGCCATTGCAATTCTGCGGGCTCAATGAGGACCAGGTCGAAACGGCAACCCTTGTATCGAGGGGCTGGCCCATGGCCGTTCGCCTTGCGCTCGGCAGTTGAGAGCCATGCCAACGCAGCCAACTGGAGCCTGCGCTGTTTGGCCCGCCCCACCGAGGCCAGGGCGCCCCCGAAGGAGCGGCTCGCGCGATAACGAACCTCCACAAAGACAAGCTCGTTGCCATCTGTCATCACCAAGTCAATTTCTCCAAAGGGGTATCGGGCCTGCCGCTCAATGAGGGCAAGGCCCTTGCCCTGGAGATACTTTAGGGCCCGCTCCTCCATGAGATACCCTTTGGTCTGCTTCGGACTCGGCAATTGCAACCTCCATGACTCAGACAGTGACAAACTTGCAAGCAGGCCTTTACCTGGTGGCCACGCCAATTGGCCATTTGGGTGATATCAGCCCGAGAGCCCGGCTGGTTCTCGAGCAGGCCGACCGGGTCGCCGCCGAGGACACCCGTCACTCCAAGTCAATGCTGCAGGCCCTGGGGGTCCGCACCAAAGCGCCCCTTGTGTCTTTGCATGCCCACAACGAGGCCCAGCAGACTGACTCATTGGTCGAGGCCATTGGCCGCGGATTGTCGATTGCGTTGATTTCCGATGCGGGGACGCCAGCGGTATCGGACCCGGGGTCCCGCCTCGTGGCTGCAGCACATCGGGCTGGTGCAATGGTGACACCTGTTCCCGGTCCCAGCGCCCTCACGGCCGCCCTGAGTGTGTCTGGGCTCGAAGCACCCGGCGGCTCACCTGTCTGTTTTTGGGGATTTTTGCCTAATCGAACCAAGGCTAGGCGTGCACACTTCCAACTTCTGTCAAAGACTTCTGGGCTGCACACGGTCTTTGAATCTCCCCATCGCATCCACGAGGCGCTGGCCGATGCGAGCGAAGTGCTCGGACCGAAGACAACGATGTTTCTTGCCCGAGAGATGACCAAGCGATTCGAGACAATTTTTCAAGGCACCGTTGCAGAGGTGCAGTCTCGCCTCGACTCGGCCACGGCAATCGACAGCAAGGCCGCCCGAGGCGAATACGTCTTGCTATTCAGAGTTGAAGATCGGCCCGCGTCGGGGGCTTTGACGCAATGGGGTCCAGGGCTTTGGGCGGATGAACTTCGAGCGCATGTTCCAGCCCCTGCCCTTGCAAAGATACTCTCGAAGGCGTTTGGCCTAGAGAGAGAGGTGGCTTACGGGCTCGCTATTCCCCCGCAGAAGTCACAGGGGGACGACGGGCCAACACCATGACAAGCCCTATGCGCCCCTTCCTCGAGACTTGCTGACAAGAAAGTCGACAACAGCAAGAGAGCGCTGATGGCTGCCGCCAACCATGGCCGGGGATGTGACGTAACGGCCATTGACGGTGAATCGGGGAACACCGTCGACCTCATGACTTTGTTGTAAGTCCAGCGCTCGCTTCATCTGATTGGCGACGGCGGGCGATCGCCAACTGCGCTCAAATCGGGCCATGTCAAGCGATGCCGACTTGGCCCAGGAAAAAATTTCAGCTTCGGAGGCCAGTGGCTGGCGGTTGAGATGAATGGCCTCAAATGCTTTCTGGTGCGTCGCATCTGGACTCATCATGGCCTCGAGGGTGTAGAAGAGTTGCTGTTGGGCAGAGCCCCTAAAGGCGACATGGGCCTTGCGAAAAACGACATCCGCAGGAAGCTTGGAAACCCAAGACTTGAGGTAAGGCTCCAGGGCAAAGCAATGGGGACAGGCGTACCAAAAGAACTCCAGCACCTCAATCTTCCCCTGCGCAAGCCCAGTGGGAACAGGGCGCCCCAGTTGGCGGAAGTCAATCCCTTCATCGATGGTTGCCGCGGTCAGTGGCCCGCCCGCCCAACCCAGAAGCCCAGCGAACGAGGCCGCTCCAATAACTATTCGACGTCTGGGGGAAGTTGCTTTCATTCGAATCTCCATCGTTGTAAAGGCTGACCAGGCTACAAGGCTTACTGTGGCAGGGCTCGAACGACGGTCGACTCCAAGCCATTGTCTGATAGAGCGGTTTTGGTGCGATTGAGTTCATCGAAGTCGGCCATCGGCCCCAAGCGCACACGGTAGAAGAGCGTTCCGTCTCTACGGGTCTGAGTGATTGCAGCCTCAAACCCAAGGATTGCGAGGCGAGCTCGCATCTGCTCGGCCTCTTCAACGGATCTATAGGCGGCCAACTGCAGGAAGTAGGTCGTCCCCGGCGGTTCTGCCATCGGGGGTCTGGCCGCCCCCGATTCATTGGCGATGGGAGCGGCTGGGGGTGGTTCCGGCTCGGCAATGACTGGCGCTGCCGACTCGGCATCGGTGCCCTTATTGACCTGCTTGGTCGGCGACTCGACCTTTCGAAGTCCTCGGTCGGTCACCGGGAGGGGCGATTGGGTGATGTAGACCGCCGCCAGTGCCGCGACGATTAATCCAGCAGCCACACCGGCCATAAAGCTGGTGAGGCTCACTGTTTTGGCGCGACTGGTTGGCTCAGGGTTGGTTTTTGCCATGGTTTTCCATCATACCGAGGATCTACATGCGCTCGGGGGCGCTGACTCCAAGTAAGGTCAAGCCGGAGGCAATCACCTCTGCCGTGGCCAACAGCAACAACAGACGAGACTCACGTTCGACCATCGCATCTACAAGGATGCGCTCGGCGTTATAAAAGCCGTGCAAGTCTGCAGCAAGCTCGCGCAGGTAAAACGCGACGACATGCGGGGAATGCTGCTCGGCTGCCTCGCCCAACATCGATGGATAGAGCGACATGCGTGCGCATAAGGCGAGTGCCTTGGGGTGCTGAATCTTATCGAGGCGCTCTGTGAGATCTGAGTCTTGCAGGCTTCTCGCCCACTCCCTGGCCTCGCTAACGTTTGCGTAACCCGCCTGAGCAAGCACACCAGCGATTCTTGCGTGGGCATATTGCACGTAGTAAACCGGATTCTCCTCTGATTTGGACACGGCCAGGTCCACATCAAACACAAACTCTGAATCGGCCTTTCTCGAGACCAAAAAGAATCGAACGGCGTCTCGGCCACCCGACCAGTCAATCAGGTCTCTCAAGGTCACATAGGCGCCGGCCCTTTTCGAGATCTTCACTTCCTCTCCGCCGCGCATTACGGTGACCATTTTGTGCTAGATGTAATCGGGGAAGTCCTTTGGAATGCACAGCTCAAGGGCCTGAAGGCCTGCACGAACCCGGGCGATGGTGCCATGGTGGTCGGCGCCCTGAATGTTGCTTGCCTTTGAGTAGCCGCGCTTGTATTTCTCAAGGTGATAGGCCACGTCGGGTACAAAATAGGTAAACCCACCACTCGATTTGCGCATGACACGGTCTTTGTCGTCGCCGTAACTGGTCGACCGCAACCACAAGGCGCCATCCTGTTCGTAAGCATGTCCTAGGCGGACCACTTCTCTAACCACCGACTCGACTGCCCCCGATGAGTAAAGGGCTGACTCAAGACTGAAGCGATCGAACCGCACGCCAAAGGCGGCCAGATCCATGTCTTGCTCTCTTCGCAGATACGCAACCGAGTAGGCCCGAACGGCCTCGATCTGAAAGGGGTCTCCCAGTGCTTGGACAGGTGACGCGTCCGCCGCGCAGACGGTCTCCTTGGCCAGATATGACTTTGCAATCTCCGCGATGTAATCGCCGCGATAACCATCGGCCGGGAACGCGGGATCGTCGGGAGAAACTCCCCTTGCTCTCGCAGCAACAGACAAGGCAAGGTTTTCAATCTGGGTGCCGGCGTCGTTGTAATAGAACTCACGATGGACCCTGAAGCCCTGACTCGCGAGCACGTTGGCCAACGAGTCGCCGAGCGCGGCCTGTCGACCATGACCAACATGGAGTGGGCCGGTCGGGTTGGCCGAGACGTACTCGAGCAAGACCGAGCCAGCCGAGCCTTCTGGGCGATGACCAAATCGTTCTCCCTCGGCCAAAACTCGGGCAACCACCGAGACTTTCAGGGCATTGGTGAGTCGGAAATTGATAAAGCCGGGGCCGGCGACCTCCACTTTTTGCAGCATGGCCTTGAGGTGCTCGGCCTTCGTTATCTCCACCGCCCATGCGGTGGCCAGTTCAGCTGGCTTGGCTCCCATGGGTTTGGCAAGCCGAAGTGCGATCCCTGTCGCCAGATCACCATGTTCGGCCTGCTTTGGCTGGTGAAGGCTGGCTTGAAGATCGGCAGGCTGAATGCCGAGTTCCTTGTTGTTCTGCTCAGCCCAGGATGAAAGAACAGAGTAGAGGGCGCTTGAGAATGTCTCGAGAATGGAGGGAGACATCAAATAAAGTAGGCCGTCTTTGTCATGAGCTTGGCGCTTTGACGCATAGCCTGTTCGATGGGCATCGGGAGCGTCTGTCCCCCCATCTCACGGGCCGATTGACCATGCGCTGCCTCATCCTCGGCCATCGCTTCAACAATAGCGCGGGAGGCCTGATCGGAGTGCGGCAGGGTGGAGAGGTGGCCTTTGAGATGCGCCTCCACCTGTTTCTCTGTCTCGGAAACAAAACCCATGGCCACGGCCGGAGACATTTTTCCAGCCACAAAGCCCAGGACAAATGCACCGGCGTACCAGAGAGGGGCCAACAGGCTCGGCCTTGAATCCAGTGCATCGAGCCTCTCAGCCGTCCAGCGGAGATGATCGGACTCCTCTTGCGCAGCCTGAAGCAACACCTCGCGATGCTTCCAGTGCGAGGTGGCCAAGGCTTGGCCTTGGTAAAGGGCCTGGGCGGCCACCTCTCCAGCGTGGTTAACGCGCATCAGGCCAGCGGAATGTCTCTTCTCTGCCACGCTGAGGTCGCACATAGGCATGCCCGCAGCCGGCGAGGGGCGGCCGGTTCCGGGGGGCTTTTGCGTGAGGGTCCTTAAGGCGTTGTCGAAGGCCGCAACGAGTCGATCAGACATTGCATGTTGTTGCATGGCCACCTTACTTCGCGAAATTGGCTCCGGCTGAGTTCGCCAGGTGCGCAACCGCCTTGCCAATCTCGGCATCGCTGTATGCTCCACCACCTTGAGCAGGCATCGCACCTTTGCCCTTGATGGAGGCGGTGAGCAGGCTGTCATAGCCTTTTGAAATTCGAGCAGACCATGCGCCCTTGTCACCAAACTTGGGCGCGCCCATAACACCTGCCGCGTGACAGCCCGCGCAGGCAGCCGCATAGACCTCTGCACCCGTTCGTATGGGCTTGGGTCCCGCCGCCGCGACAGCTGTTGAGCCGGCCTCCGGCGCTGTGGCCACGCGACCCACCGGCTTGATGCGCTCGGCCACGGCCTCGGGTGTCAAGGCGGTGCTCCCGGCCCCTGTCCTCGAGACGGAACCCACATGCTTGGTGAGCAGAGCGATGATCAAGACCGGGACCACAAATGCCAGCGCCACGGCGACGATGAGTTGTTTCGGGGTTTTAATCGGGCTCTCGTGTTCAGACATGGGTTTACTCATTCCTAGGTTGAAAGAAAGAAAAATCAAATTGGTCCTGGGCGAATGAATTACTGGCTTACAAACCTTTTAAACCTTCTCGTTGGCCCAAGACGGCTATTATAGAAGGGCTCGCGTCTGTAGCTCAGTGGATAGAGTATTGGCCTCCGAAGCCAAGGGTCGCAGGTTCGATTCCTGCCAGACGCGCCAGACTGCCGCATTTAAAGGGGGGATAAGGCCCCTTTCGGTCGGGCCAATCAGCCAGAGAATCCCAGTGGATCAATTTCAATACTCGTGTCCACTTTAGTGCTGGTTGCCATCCACGCATCCAGCTCTGCAACTGCTGCGTGAAGCTGGGAACGACTCTCCGACTCCAGAAGTACCTGCCAGCGGATCTTGTTTGCTACCCGCTCGGGATACTGCGGCACCGGTGGATACAGCCGCACCCCTCGTGATGTATTGCCTTGGCGATGAATTGCCTTTGCTGCATCCTCCACAACCGCGGCATCGCGATGCGACAAGCGAACGAGGGCCAGGTGTCTGTATGGCGGTAGGCCAGCCTGTTCTCGGTCAGCGAGAAGCGCGGACCAGAATGCCTTTTGGGAGTCGAAGCCTGGCGCTGTAATCGCCCTCATCAAAGGATGCTCAGGATAGTGGGTCTGGATCCACACGCCGGCTTGGACGCTTTGCGCCTGATCATTCTCAACTGGGCTCGAGGACGGGTGGCGACCGGCTCGGCCGGCGACCTGCAATAGCAGGGCGAACAACTGCTCTGGCCCCCGATAGTCCGGCTGGTGAAGCCTCGCATCGGCATCGACCACCAAAACTGTTCTTAGGTTTGGGAAGTCGTGGCCCTTGGCCATCATCTGGGTGCCGACCACAATATCAACCCGACCTTTTCTTATTGCATCGAAAGCCGCTTCGGTCGCCTTGGGGCTGGTCATTTGGTCTCGATCGACCCGCAGGACCCTTGCCTCGGGGAATCGACGGGTGATGGCCTCCTCAATTCTCTGGCTTCCGCGTCCAAGCGTATCCAGAGACGGGTTGCCACAAGCCGGACATGCCTTGGGTGGGGCCTCAACGCGTCCGCACCGATGGCAGATGAGGCGCCAGCCCGACCCTCGTTGATGAAGCACCGCCGACGCATCGCAGTCCCGACAGCGGTTGATCCAGCCACAGGCACCACAACTCACGACGGGCGACCATCCTCGACGATTGACGAAGACCAGGCTCTGCTGGCCACCGCTCAGGGTTGCCTCCATGCGACTCCAGAGGCTCGGCGCCAGGCCCTCCTGTGGCCTCTCTCGAGAAAGGTCGATGAGATGAACCTGCGCCGTCTGAGTGCCTGTGGCCTGCAAGCGCATCTCGACAGATCGAATACGGCCCGATCTCACCTGGGCTTGGGTCTCAAGACTTGGGGTCGCTGAGCCCAAGATCAGTCGGGCACCAATCGACTGCGCTCGCCAAATGGCAAGGTCTCGCGCTGAGTAGCGGAGCCCCTCTTGTTGCTTGTAGGAGTTGTCGTGCTCCTCATCGACGATGATCAGTCGCACGTCGTCAATTGGCACAAAGACAGCCATCCTCGTGCCAATGAGGATGTCGAGGCAGCCGGTTGCAGCCTCAATCCACGTTTTCGCCCGCTGTCGCTCGGTCAGTCCGCTGTGGAGCATTCCCAAACGTGCTTGGGGAAAGCGCTCTTGAAGGCGGGCATGCAACTGCGGCGTTAGACCGAGCTCCGTAACCAAGACCAGGATTCGGCCGGGGCTGTCCCTTCCGAGCCCTGCATTGATCTCCTCGTAGACCCTTGTCTTGCCGGAGCCTGTTGCGCCATGAAGCATGGCCGGGCGTGCCTCCGCCAACAGGGTTTTCAGGGCTGTCTGCTGGTCGGAGGTGAGGGGGTGGACATGGGGCTTCGGGCGATAGGTTTCCGTCGAAGGGGCGCCTTTTCTCTGAGCGTCATTTCGAACCTCGATGGCCAGAGTCTCTGCCGGAGAGTGGTTTCGTTTGGGGCTTTTGCGATACTGAGTTGGTGCACGCCACCACCCGGGGAGCATGGTGCCCACAACCTCGCCCAGGCCACGGTGGTAATAACGAGCAGCGAAACGCAGGAGGCCAAGATGCAGGTCGGTGATGGTTGGAATCGCTTCGACCCTGGCTTGAACTTCACGGACCGTGTAGCCAATTCCATCCAAGGCCTGCTGCTCGCAGCGGCGGGTCTCATGAATCAGACCAATCATCTGACGTCGGCCCACGGGGACGAGGGCCCACTCCCCAGGCGATGGCCTTGGAAGGCCCTCTGGCCAGATGTAGGTCAGCGGCCCCAATCGGGGTGCATCAACGACTATGTCGACGAGGGTCAGCATAGGCTCTGAAGAGTGTCGCAACGGAACGACAACGCAGGTTCAACAAGCCCAGAAGAACTGGCAAACCCAAAGGGGCGAGTGGCCCTAACGGACCTGGTTGCGGCTGGCTTTGGCAACGGCCTCGACCAGACAAGACACGTTGTCGATGGGTGTGAACTGAGAGATCCCATGGCCCAAATTAAAGACATGGCCCACGCCGGACTCAAGTCGACCAAAGGAGTTGACCACCTTGGTTGCCTCTTCCTCGATGAACTTGGGTTCCCCAAGCAACACCGCCGGGTCGAGGTTGCCTTGAAGTGTGCAACGTGAGCCGATCCTTGAGCGCATTGCAGACAAATCACTTGTCCAATCAAGGCCAATGCCATCGCAGCCCGATTCGGCGATTCGCTCAGCCCATTGGCCACCACCTTTGACAAAGACAATCACTGGGGTTGCCGAATGGCGCTGCTTGAGTGCGCCCACGATTGCCTTAAGGCTCTCAAGCGAGAAACGGTCAAAGGCGCGATCTGCCAACAAGCCACCCCAGCTATCAAACAACATGATGGTCTGCGCACCAGTTCTGACTTGCATGTCACAGTAGTCGATGACCGCGCTCTGCAGGCGATCGATCAACGCCAAGACCAACTCAGGCCGGCTGTAGATCCACTTTCGAACCTTCAGAAAATCATCGGAGCTGCTTCCGCCAGACAGCATGTAACAAGCAAGGGTCCATGGGCTTCCGGAGAACCCAATCAGAGGAACACGGCCATTGAGGGTCTTTCGGATTAAAGCGATGGCATCACCAACATAGGACAAGGCCTCGGCCATATCAACTCTCGGCAAGCTGAGAATGTCTGCCTCGGATTCGATCTTTTTGTGGAAACGTGGCCCTTCACCCTCGACAAAGTGCAGGCCAAGGCCGAATGCATCGGGTATGGTGAGGATGTCTGAAAATAGAATGGCCGCATCGAGTCCGTATCGATCGATCGGCTGGAGGGTGACTTCGCAAGCGAGCTCCGGGCTCTGACAGAGCGCAAGAAAGTTGCCAGCTTTTCTTCGTGTGGCGTTGTACTCCGGCAGGTAGCGCCCCGCTTGGCGCATGAGCCAAACCGGCGTCCTCTCCACTGGCTTCCGCTCAAGGGCGCGGAGAAAGAGATCGTTACTCACGATGATTCAGAAACGCAGGCAAACTGCTGCGAAAACTTACTTGATTCCCCGAAAATGCTTTAGCGCGGCGAGCTGTGCTGTGGCGATGGCGAGTTCGGCTTGAACAGCGGCGTGATTGACATCGGTGGCATTGTTGGCCAGCGCATCGGCTGCATGCTTTCGGGCAGCCTCGGCCTTGGCCTCATCAAGGTCCTTTCCGCGAATGGCCGTGTCGGCTAGAACCGTAACGACGCGGGGCTGGACTTCGAGAATGCCGCCAGCGACGAAAATCAGCTCTTCTCGACCATCGACCTTGATACGAACCGCACCGGGTCGGATACGAGTGATGAAAGGGACGTGGCCCGGCAGAATGCCGAGCTCTCCCTGCTCACCGGGAAGAGCCACGAACTCGGCCTCCCCCGAGAAAATCTTCTCTTGGGCACTAACAACATCAACAAGAATGGTTCCGGCCATTGGCGGCGTCCTATCGAGGGTGGGGCTCGTTACTGAAGGGTTTTGGCTTTCTCGAAGACCTCGTCAATGCCGCCGACCATGTAGAAGGCCTGCTCGGGTAGAGCATCGCATTCACCGTCAACAATCATTTTGAATCCGCGAATGGTTTCTGCAAGGGTGACGTACTTGCCGGGTGAACCGGTAAAGACCTCCGCAACGCTAAATGGCTGGGACAGGAAACGCTGGATCTTACGAGCGCGTGCGACAAGGAGTTTGTCCTCTGGGGAGAGTTCGTCCATTCCAAGAATTGCGATGATGTCGCGCAACTCTTTATAGCGCTGCAACGTCGCCTGAACGCGTCGAGTCACGGAATAGTGCTCGTCGCCGATCACGTTGGGGTCCACCTGACGTGAGGTGGAATCGAGTGGGTCGACTGCGGGGTAGATTCCCAAGGCAGCGATGTCTCGTGAGAGAACCACAGTGGCAGCGAGGTGGGCAAAGGTGGTTGCAGGCGATGGATCGGTGAGGGCGTCGGCCGGGACATAAACGGCGTGAATGGAAGTGATCGAACCAACCTTGGTCGACACAATCCGCTCCTGCAAAACACCCATTTCTTCAGCCAGTGTCGGCTGGTATCCGACCGCAGAGGGCATACGGCCCAGGAGCGCCGAGACCTCTGTTCCGGCGAGTGTGTAGCGGTAGATGTTGTCGACGAAGAAGAGAATGTCACGCCCCTCGTCACGGAAACGCTCGGCCATGGTGAGCCCTGTGAGGGCCACGCGCAGGCGGTTTCCAGGGGGCTCGTTCATCTGACCGAAGACCATGGCCACCTTGTCAAGGACGTTGGAGTCCTTCATCTCGTGGTAAAAATCGTTGCCCTCGCGGGTGCGCTCACCCACCCCAGCAAACACAGAGAGCCCTGCGTGCTGCTTGGCGATGTTGTTGATGAGCTCCATCATGTTGACTGTCTTGCCCACACCGGCACCACCGAAGAGGCCAATCTTTCCACCCTTGGCGAACGGACAGATGAGATCGATCACCTTGATTCCAGTCTCAAGAAGTTCGACCGAAGGGGCAAGGTCGGCAAACTTCGGCGCCGGCTGGTGAATCGCACGACGCTCTTTGGTGGGGATCTCGCCTGCCTCATCGATGGGCCGACCCAGAACATCCATGATTCGACCGAGGGTCTCGTGTCCGACGGGTACTGAAATGGGTGCGCCGGTATTGTTGACAGACATTCCTCGACGCAGGCCATCAGACGATCCCATGACAATGGTGCGCACAACGCCATCACCGAGTTGTTGTTGCACCTCAAAGGTAAGGCCCTTCTCGACAAGATCATGCTCCGATCCGCGATCGAGCATGAGTGCGTCGTAAACCTGCGGGATGCCGTCTGCGGGGAATTGGATGTCCACCACCGCGCCAATACACTGAACGATTCTTCCTTGTGCCGTGCTCATATGCAGATTCCTATGCTTTAAGACTCTATGGGTTTCGGGGTTGTGACAGGCTCAAACCGCTGCCGCGCCCCCAACGATTTCTGACAATTCTTTGGTGATTCCAGCCTGACGCGCCTTGTTATAGGTGAGTTGTAACGACGCAATCAACTGTTTTGCATTGTCCGAGGCGGCTTTCATCGCGACCATCCGCGCACTCTGCTCGCAGGCCATGTTTTCGGTCACCGCTTGAAAGACCGTGGACTCGAGGTACCTGGTCAGAAGGTCACTCAGAACGACTTCGGCGTTGGGTTCGTAGAGGTAGTCCCAATCGTGGTTGGGATCGGTTCTCTCGAGGCGATCATCGGAGAGCGGCAATAACTCACGGACCAAGGGGTTCTGCTTCATCGTGTTGACGAACTCGTTTGAGGCCAGGTAAACGGCATCGAGCTCACCCGCTGCAAAAGCATCGAGCTGGACCTTCACTGGTCCAATGAGTGCGTCGAGATGGGGGGTGTCTCCGAGACCGCTCTTGTGGGAGACGATTTTCGCACCGGCGCGGCTGAAAAAGCCAAACCCCTTGTTTCCAATCGCGGTGACTTCAATCTTCGCACCCAGGCCCTCCCACTCTCGCACCTTGGTCATCACCTGGCGCAACAGATTTGTGTTGAGGCCGCCGCAGAGGCCTTTGTCAGAGGTCACGACGATGAGGCCAATGCGACGCACATCACTTCTCTTGACCATGTAAGGGTGGACAAATTCAGGTGTGGCATGACTGAGGTTTGCACAGATCGCGCGCACCTTCTCGACATAGGGGCGACCCGCCCGCATACGCTCCTGTGCCCTGCGCATCTTGGAGGCGGCCACCATCTCCATGGCCTTGGTGATCTTGCGCGTGTTTTGCACGCTCTTGATCTTGTTTCGGATTTCTTTTGAGCCAGGCATGGGCCAACCCTAATTAATATGCGCCGGTTTTCTTGAACTCTTCGATGGCCGAGCGCAGCTTGGCCTCGTTGTCTGAAGAGAGGTCGCGGTCATTCTCAATGGCCTCCGTTAGGGCCTTGTGCTTCTGGGCAATATGGTCGCGCAAAGCACGCTCAAAGGCACCGGCTTTGGTCACATCCACATCATCCATGTAGTTGTTGTTGACCGCGAACAGGGTCAGTGCCATTTCCCAAATTCTCAATGGCTGATACTGGGGTTGTTTCATCAACTCGGTGACGAGACGGCCTCGCTCTAGCTGTTTGCGAGTGGCCTCATCGAGATCGGAGGCGAACTGTGCGAACGCCGCCAACTCACGGTACTGTGCAAGTGCCAGGCGCACTCCAGCACCGGTGTCTTTGCGCTTCATGAGCTTGGTTTGAGCAGCGCCACCCACACGTGAGACTGAAATACCCGCGTTCAAGGCTGGGCGAATGCCCGCATTGAAAAGATCGGTCTCAAGAAAGATTTGGCCATCGGTGATGGAGATCACATTGGTTGGAACAAAAGCCGAGACATCGCCTGCCTGGGTTTCAATGATCGGAAGCGCAGTAAGCGAGCCGGTCTTGCCCTTGACAGCGCCCTTGGTGAATTTCTCCACGTACTCTTCGTTGACACGGGCGGCACGCTCAAGCAAACGCGAGTGGAGATAAAACACATCGCCAGGAAATGCCTCGCGTCCCGGAGGACGACGCAACAGAAGCGAGACCTGACGATAGGCAACCGCCTGCTTCGATAGATCGTCATAAATAATGAGGGCATCTTGGCCTCGATCGCGGAAGTATTCGCCCATGGTGCAACCCGAATAAGCCGCTAGGTACTGCATTGCCGCGGACTCAGATGCCGATGATGCAACCACGATGGTGTAGGCCATCGCTCCGGTTTCTTCGAGCTTGCGAACCACATTGGCAATGGTCGAAGCCTTCTGCCCGATCGCCACATAGACGCAGGTCATGTTCTGACCCTTTTGATTAATAATCGTGTCGACTGCCACGGCTGTCTTTCCGGTCTGGCGATCACCAATGATGAGTTCGCGCTGACCCCGGCCCACAGGAACCATGGAGTCGATTGCCTTGAGACCCGTTTGTACTGGCTGAGAGACCGACTTTCGGTAGATAACACCGGGCGAAACCTTCTCGATCACGTCCGTCATCTTTGCGTTGATGGGGCCTTTGCCCTCGATCGGCTGCCCCAGGGCGATGCCCACGCGACCAATCAACTCTGGCCCAACGGGGACGTCAAGGATGCGGCCGGTGGCCTTCACCACTGCGCCTTCAGAGATGCCAAGGTAGTCACCCAGAATCACCGCACCGACGGAGTCGCGCTCGAGGTTGAGGGCGAGACCAACCACATTGTCGGGGAACTCCAGCATCTCACCCTGCATGACATCGGAGAGGCCATGAATACGGCAGATACCGTCGGTCACTGTGACGACGGTCCCCTGGTTGCGGGTGTCCGCAGCCAGGTTCAGTCCCTGGATCTTGCTTTTGAGCAGTTCGCTAATTTCAGACGGGTTGAGTTGCATCTAAGACTCCTAGTTCATCAGGGCGGTCGCCATGGTGGAGAGTTTTCCACTCACCGAGGCGTCGATTACTTCATCACCCACCGAAATACGGACGCCACCAATCAGCGTCTCATTCAGAACGGGGGCGGCTTTAATTGAGCGGCCATACTTTTTTTCGAGCAAGGCCTGTATCTCAGCGAGTTCGGCCGCAGACAATTTGAAGGCCGTCTCGACAGTTGCGCTCAGGGTTGCGTTGGCTTGGTTTTTCAAATCCTCGTAGAGCTTGGCAACACACGACAGGGTTTCGAGTCGCTGGTTGCTGGCGAGCAGCCCGACAAAGTTTTTCATCGATTCAATCGATGCGCCTGAGGTCTCCACCATCAGTTTCGTGAGTT
This sequence comes from Burkholderiaceae bacterium, assembly GCA_036783055.1. GTDB lineage: Bacteria > Pseudomonadota > Gammaproteobacteria > Burkholderiales > Burkholderiaceae_A > Hahnella. Next base: position 15,341 of record DAIPXU010000011.1, read on the forward strand.
GGTCTGGACTGACCGCAGGGTTGCCATATAGAACCCTGATTTGCTTGTCTTCAGATATTGCAGCGAGCTTTTGAAGAAACGCAGACCAGGCCTCAAAAGCTTTTGGAGAGGCCTTGCTCTCGGCCTGAGCCACCGCAAATGCGGCCTCGGCATAAGGTCTGGCAATGGTGATAAGTTCGGCCATTGAATCAGAGCTCGTTCTTCAGATTTTTGAGCAACTCGGAATGGGCCTTTGCATCCACCTCACGCTGAAGAATCTGCCCAGCACCGCGCACTGCGAGCGCTGCGACATCCTCACGAAGCTTGTCACGCGCAGCCTGCATGGCAGTGAGGGCCTCCTTTTCGGCGGCCTCACGTGCCTGGGCAACGATCTTTGTCGCCTCGGCACGCGCCTGTTCAATGAGCTGATTGGCCTGCTTTTCTGCGCTGGCACGCACTTCACCCGCGACATTCTTGGCCTTGCCCATCTCCTCAGCGGCACGCTTCTCCGCCATCACAAGATCCGCGCGTGCCTTATCGGCCGCGGCCAGCCCATCGGCGATTTTTGATGCACGCTCGTCGAGGGCCTTCATGATGGGCGGCCAGACGAACTTCATGGTGAACCAGGCCAGGATGAAAAACACCACCAGCTGGGCCAACAAGGTTGCGTTCAGATTCACAGCGCAGTCCTTTGATAATCGAGATCAGTCATTCAACCAATGCCAGGGTCGCGGAACCAAGCCCGCGCAGCCCAGCAAACCGAGCAAGGCTAGCCAGCGAAAGGGTTGGCAAATGCGAACATCATCGCAATACCCACGCCAATCAGAAAGGCAGCGTCGATCAGACCAGCAAGCAGAAACATCTTGGTCTGAAGGTCGTTCATGAGTTCGGGCTGGCGTGCAGATGCCTCAATGAATTTACCGCCCATCACACCAATGCCAATACAGGCACCAATGGCTCCAAGACCAATGATCAGACCACATGCCAGCGCCACAAAAGCTACGTTCGTCATAACAACTCCTCAGTGGGAACAAAAATAAAAACTACGGCTTAAGAGAATCTGCATGGTTCAATGCCCTTCATGGGCCTGCCCCAGATACACCAGGGTGAGCATCATGAAGATAAAGGCCTGCAGGGTGATGATCAGGATGTGAAAGATGGCCCAAATCGAGCCGGCCAACACATGCCCAACGAATCCGAGTACGGTTGCAGTGCCTCCCAATAGCGCGATCAAGATGAAGATCAGTTCGCCGGCGTACATGTTCCCGAAGAGTCGCATCCCCAGGGAGACTGTCTTGGCCAAGAACTCGATCGCATTGAGAGCGAGGTTGGGTAGCCAAAGTGCGGGGTTCGAGCCGAAGGGGGCACAGAAGAGTTCGTGAACAAAGCCACCGAGGCCTTTGATCTTAACGTTGTAGTAAATCATCAGAACAAAAACGCCCAGCGCCATGCCCAGTGTGCCGTTGAGGTCGGCGGAGGCAACCACGCGCATGTATGCGTCATGGGGGTCGGAGACTATTCCCAAAGAATAAGCAAGGCTTGACCAGAGCATTGGGATGAGATCGACTGGGATGAGGTCCATAAAGTTCATGAAAAAGACCCAGACGAACACCGTCAGAGCAAGCGGCGCGATGAAACTTCGGTCACCGTGAACAATTCCCTTGGATTGGTTTTCAACCAATTCAACCAGAATTTCAACCGCGGCTTGAAATCGACCGGGAACCCCTGAGGTTGCCTTCCGGGCTGCAAGCCACAAAATAAAAATGGTCAGGAGACCGAGCGAGAAAGACCAGAAGAGCGTATCGAGGTTAAGAACAGAGAAATCAATAATGGCCTTCTGCGGCGACCCCGTGTTGGTGAAGTGCCCAAGATGGTGAACAACGTACTCCCCTGCGGTCGGTGCTTGTCCTGCGGCCATATCTTTCCTTGTGTTGCGCTTTCGAAACCGATCAATCTTGTTTGGCTATGAGAGGTCTCTTAGCCGATTTGCCAGTCGCTGTTCATTCGCTCGTCTCTCTCGATAAAGCAGTAGAAACGGTGCAAAGAAAAGCGACATTGATGCCACTACAAGTCCCACC
>DAIPXU010000012.1:0-6521 GCA_036783055.1 Burkholderiaceae bacterium
CAACGAGTCTCAGCCTTGCGTGCTGGCTCTGGTTGAATTGTGCGTGAGAGTTATGCGAGATTGCCAAGCGGTCCGGTCTTGGGTTGAGACTATTCGGTCGAGAGCACAGCGCTCAATTCATCGATGCGCTCAATGGCCTCTCCACACCCACGAACCACACAGGCCAATGGATCCTCGGCCACATAAACAGGCAGACCGGTCTCTTCGGCGAAAAGCCGATCGAGGTCATGCAGAAGCGCACCGCCACCGGTGATGACAATCCCCCGCTCAGCGATGTCTGCCGCGAGCTCCGGGGGCGTGTTCTCAAGGGCATTCTTGATGGCCACAACGATTTGACTGATGGGGTCTGTCAGGGCCTCGAGAATCTCATTGCTCGACACCATGAAACTGCGGGGGATGCCCTCGCTGAGATTGCGGCCTCGGACCTCCATCTCGCTGGCGGTGCTGCCAGGAAAGGCCGAGCCAATCTCTTTTTTAATTGACTCGGCGGTCTGGTCGCCGATCAACATGCCGTAGTTGCGACGGATGTAATTGACGATGGCCTCGTCGAACTTATCGCCCCCAACGCGTATGGAGCTTGAGTAGACGAGGCCACCGAGTGAGACCACCCCGATCTCACTGGTGCCACCACCGATATCAACCACCATCGAGCCGCGTGGCTCCGAGATGGGCAGCCCGGCGCCGATGGCAGCGGCCATTGGCTCTTCAATGAGGTAGACCTGGCTTGCGCCCGCAGAGAGACCGGATTCGCGAATGGCGCGTCGCTCCACCTGTGTGGAGCCACAGGGAACGCAGATAATGACCCGCGGACTCGGAGAGAAGAGCTTCTTGGGATGCACCATCTTGATGAACATCTTGAGCATCTGCTCGGTCACCGTGAAATCTGCGATGACGCCGTCCTTCATGGGCCGCACCGCCTCGATGCTTCCAGGAACCTTGCCCAGCATTTGCTTGGCCTTGGTACCCACCGCCTCAATCGTTTTCTTGCCCCCCGGGCCACCCTCGTAGCGAATGGCAACCACCGAGGGTTCATTGAGGACAATGCCCTTGCCCCTTGAATAGATCAGGGTATTGGCGGTGCCGAGATCGATCGCCAGGTCCTGAGAAAAAAATCCGCGCAGAGAGCCAAACATGAATGGGTCCAGAAGATGGGTTGGAGAACGGAGATAATTAAAGGAGTAATTATCCACATTTCGAGGATTTATCTTGTCTCTAAGCCAGGACGACCTGATCAAGCTTGCAAAACTCTCGCGGCTCTCGCTCTCAACACAGGAGGCTGAATCACTGCGCGAGTCCATTTCCTCGATTGTCGATTGGGTGGGACAACTCCAGCAGGCTCCCGTCGATGGCATCGAACCCATGGCGCACCCCCATGACCAGGCACTGCGGCTCAGAGAGGATGCGCCGGTTCAATTGGAGGATCGTGAGGTTCTGATGCCCAATGCCGCTGAGCGCGCCGCGGGATTCTTTCTGGTTCCGAAGGTTTTGGACTAATTCGATGGGCCTGATGAGACAGGGCATTCGGACGGTTCGGGATGCGCTCGCCCGAGGCGAAGTCTCTGCCACCGATTTGGTCGAGGAGGCTTTGAAAAAGATTGGCGATGATCCCTTCGGTGCAATCCTTGCGATGGACCGAGAGGTCAGCCTCGAGCAGGCGCGCGCCGCTCAGCTTCGCATAGACCAGGGGGATGCCTCGCCGCTGCTTGGCGTGCCGATCCTGCACAAAGATGTCTTTGTGACCCGTGCATGGCCGACCACTGCGGGCTCTAGGATGCTCGAGGGCTATCGAAGCCCTTTCGATGCCGAGGTGGTCCGACGACTCGACCAGGCCGGAATGGTCTGCCTGGGCAAGGCCAACTGCGATGAGTTCGCAATGGGCTCAGCCAACCAACACAGTGCTTACAAACCCTCGCGCAACCCCTGGTCCCCAACACGCGTGCCGGGCGGCTCCTCCGGGGGGGCTGCCGCTGCAGTGGCAGCGGGGTGGGTTGTCGCGGCCACGGGCACGGACACCGGTGGTTCGGTTCGTCAACCGGCCTCGCTTTGCGGCATCACAGGCCTCAAGCCCACCTATGGGCGCATCTCGCGATGGGGAATGGTCGCGTATGCATCGAGCCTCGACCAGGCAGGCCCAATGGCGGCCTCCGCCGATGATTGCGCCTTGATGCTCAACGCCATGGCGGGCTTCGACCAGAAAGATGCGACGAGCCTGGACCGGCCTGAGGAGGATTTCACCCGATACTTCGGGGCATCCCTGGTGCCCGCCCAGAGACACGATGAGGCGCTTCCCCTCAAGGGCCTTCGGGTGGGCCGGCCAAGAGAGTTTTTTGCCGAGGGGCTTTCGCCCGGAGTCGCCCAGGCGATTGACGCGGCTTTGAAAACACTCGAGGCCATGGGTGCGGTTGTGGTTGACTGCAGCCTGCCGCGAACGGCCCTCTCGATTCCTGCCTATTACGTGATTGCCCCGGCCGAGGCCTCGAGCAACCTTGCGCGCTACGACGGCATTCGTTACGGCCACCGCGCCCAGCAACCCAAAGACCTGCTCGATCTCTACGAGCGAAGTCGGTCAGAGGGCTTTGGCCCGGAGGTGAAGCGACGCATCCTGGTGGGTGCCTTCGTTCTCTCGCATGGCTACTTCGATGCCTACTATCTGCAAGCCCAGCGGGTTCGCAGACTGATCGCCATGGATTTTGATTCGGCATTCGAGTCTTGTGACTTTATTGTTGGGCCTGTCTCGCCCACCGTGGCCTGGCCAATCGAGGGCCGCTCTCAGATGGACCCCTTGGCCGAGTACTTGGCCGATATCTACACCCTGGGGGCGAGCCTGGCGGGCCTGCCGGCCATGTCGGTCCCCTGCGGGTTTCAAAACGAGGATTCCCTGAGGCTGCCCGTGGGTCTCCAGATCATCGCACCGCGTTTTGAGGAGGCACGACTGCTTGCTGTGGCCCACGCCTTCCAGCAGCAGACCGACTGGCACAGACAGCAGCCCCCCGTGCAGATAGAACAGAGAGGAGTGGCAGTATGAGCTGGGAGGTGGTCATTGGCTTAGAGACCCATGTTCAACTGCAGACGGCTTCTAAGATTTTTTCGGGCGCTGCAACGCGTTTCGGTCAGGAACCCAACCGCCAGGCCCATCCGGTGGATATGGCACTGCCAGGGGTCTTGCCCGTAATGAACCGTGCCGCGGTCGAGGCGGCAATACGTTTTGGTCTGGCCATTGGCGGTCGAATTGCACCCCGCTCTGTGTTTGCTCGCAAGCATTACTTCTACCCGGACCTACCTAAGTCCTATCAAATCAGTCAGTATGAGATTCCTGTGGTCCAGGGGGGACGCCTCGCCGTGGCCCTTGCCGATGGAGGTCAGAGGGTCATTGAGTTGACTCGGGCACATCTCGAGGAGGATGCGGGCAAATCGGTGCATGAAGCACTCGATGGCCTGCCTGCCAATTGCTCTGGCATCGATCTCAATCGGGCCGGCACGCCGCTTCTCGAGATTGTGACCGAGCCAGTGATGCGATCGGCCCAGGAGGCGGTGGCCTACGCCAGAACCCTTCATGGTCTGGTGACCTGGATTGGCATCTGCGATGGCAACCTTCAAGAGGGTTCGTTTCGAGTCGATGCGAATGTTTCGGTTCGCCGAGTTGGAGAGACAGCGCTCGGGACGCGTTGTGAGATAAAAAATCTCAATTCCTTTCGGTTTCTCGAGCGGGCCATTGAGGTGGAGGTGGCCCGCCAGATCGAACTAATTGAAGACGGTGGCCGCGTGGTCCAGGAGACGCGGCTCTTCGACCCGGATCGCGATGAGACGCGTTCAATGCGTAGCAAGGAAGACGCCCAGGACTACCGCTACTTTCCGGACCCTGACCTGCCGCCGCTCTGCATTGATGGGCAATGGGTGGAGTCCGTGCGGGCCTCGATGCCGCAATTGCCCGAGCAGCTTCGTGAACAGTGGACGGTCTCGCTAGGGCGGAGTGCCTACGACGCATCAATGCTTGTTCAGTCGCGCGCCCACGCCGATTACTTTGCCAAGTGCCTCTCGGTTCTGCAGGAGCGGAAGGTCTCGGAGTCAGTTGACGCCGAACTCGGCAAGGCCCTGGTGAACTGGATGATGGGCGAGCTTGCCAACCATCTCAATCGAGAAGGGTTGGACATCTCACACAGCAAGGTCTCGCCCGAGCAGCTCGTTGGCCTTCTGCTCCGTGTCCAGGATGGAACGCTATCGAACAAGATTGCCCGCGAGGTTTTTGTTGATTTATGGGCAGGAACGTTTGCCAACGCCGACCAGGCGATTGAGGCCAAGGGCCTTCGCCAGATTCAGGACACGGGCTTGATCGAGTCGCTCATCGAAGAGGTGCTTGCGAGCCAGCCCAAGATGGTCGAGGAGTTTCGGGCTGGCAAGGACAAGGCGCTCAACGCACTCGTGGGCCAGGTCATGAAGCGGTCGCAGGGCAAGGCGAACCCGCAGATGGTCAGTGATCTGATGCGTCAGCGCTTGGACTGACGCGGGGCTGATCAAGGGCCTGAATCTGGCTCTTGAGCCAGGCGATCAAGAAGATTCCTGGAAACGCCGCTACAAAACTTCCTAGAAAAAATGGGGGCCAGCCGTAGTCTGTGGCGGCAACCCCCGCGACGGGGCCCACCCAGACCCGACCGATGGAGGCCAGGGCCGACAGAAGGGCGAACTGAGTGGCCGTAAAGCGAATGTCGCAGAGGGCCATGAGCAGGGCCACGAAGGCCGCCGTGCCCATGCCACCGGCCAGGTTCTCGAGAAGAATCACAATCGTCATCTGCCAGAGTGCTGGGGGCGCAATCGAGAGCCACCAGAAGCCCAGATTGGTGATGGCCTGCAGCACACCGAAGATGAGCAGCGCTCGCCAGAGGCCCAACTTCGAGAGCCACAGGCCGCCAACCAAGCCGCCAACAAGGGTGGCCAGCAGCCCCATTCCCTTGTTCACGGCCCCGACCTCCGCAGGGCTAAATCCCGCTCCGCGAATCAAGAAGGCTGTGGAGAGACTCCCCGCAAAAGCGTCCCCCAGTTTGTAGAGCACGATCGCCACAAGGATGATGACGGCCGCCTTGCGGCCGAAGAATTCCTTGAACGGCTCGACCACTGCATCCCGAAGGCTTGTAGGCGCTCGGATTTCACTGGGCTCAGGTGCCAACGCAGCAATGAGCGCGAGCAGGAGACAGAGTCCCGCCATGACTCGATAGGTTCCGCCAAAACCAAGATAGAGGTCGGCCAGCATCAGGGCGAGCCCCCCGGAGGTGAGCATGGCCAGCCGGTAACCGATCACCGACCAGGCTGCGCCTAGGCCGCGCTGTTCGGGTCGAAGCGACTCGGCCCGCCAAGCGTCAAACACAATATCGAAACTCGCTGAGAGAACCACCAAAAGAAACGCAAGGCTCGCCAGCCGTGTCAGCCAGCCCTCATCGGCCGGGCTTGAGAACGACATCGCAAAAAGCACCCCGGCCATGCTGAGCTGCAAGAGGATGAGCCAGCCCTTGCGCCGCCCGAATCGATCGGGGCCGATGCGATAGCGGTCCATCATCGGAGCCCAGGCGAACTTGTAGGTGTAGGGCAGGCCGAGCACCGTCAGCCAGCCAATGGTCTTGAGGTCCACCCCTTCGACGGTCAACCAGGCCTGCAACGTTCCCGCAGACAGGGCCAGGGGCAGGCCACTGGCAAAGCCCAGCAGCAGGGTCATGATGAGGAGTTGACGGGGCGCGGGGGTAGTGCCAGTGGTTGCGGACATCGACAGGTCTTTGCTGGAGGTGATGAGGTATCTTTTCAGGAGTATGCAGGCAAGCTCACGTCATTCGTCATTGCGTTTGGTCCGGGTCTGGGTTGCGCTCGCCCTGTCGGCATCGATGGGCGGCTGTGTCACGACCGGGACGGGCTCAAAGGCCCTCGCAGGCCCAGGCGATGGCGTGGTGGTCGAGGGTGCCTCTGACATTCGCAAGCTCGTTCCTGCGGAGCAACTCGAGCGCTCGGCCACCAAACAATTCGAGGCCATGAAGCGCGAGGCACAAAAGAAGAACGCCCTGTTGCCCCCGAGCGACCCCACAGTGGTGCGACTCAATGCGATTGCCAATCGCCTCAAGCCTTATGCCAATGCATGGAATCCCGGCGCCCCAAAGTGGAATTGGGAAGTAGCCGTCTTCAAGAACGATCAGATCAACGCCTTCTGCATGCCCGGGGGCAAGATTGGATTTTTCACCGGCATCGTGGACAAACTCAAGCTCACCGATGACGAGATTGCCATGGTGATGGGCCACGAGATGGCCCACGCGCTTCGTGAACACAGCCGTGAGCAGCTGGCCAAGGCACAACTCACCGACATTGGCGCCTCTGTTCTTTCGAATTTAATGGGCCTTGGTGAGGGTGGTCGGCAGGTGATGGGCTTTGGCACCCAGTTGCTCACGATGAAGTTTTCTCGCAGCGATGAGACCGATGCAGACTTGGTGGGCCTCGATATCGCCTCCCGCGCGGGGTACGACCCTCGAACGGCCATTGTGCTCTGG
>DAIPXU010000012.1:6621-16553 GCA_036783055.1 Burkholderiaceae bacterium
CCTCGATATCGCCTCCCGCGCGGGGTACGACCCTCGAACGGCCATTGTGCTCTGGAGAAAGATGCAGTCGGCCAGCAAAGGGGCGCCGCCCGAGTGGTTCTCGACCCACACGGCGAGCTCCACTCGAATCGATGACATCTCTCGCAACCTGCCCCGTGTCTTACCTCTCTATGCAAAGGCCATTGGCAAGTCGCTCGATACCCTGCCGCCCGATCCTTCGTTGCGCTAGAAACGCCGGAGTGATCTCCCTTGTTGAAATTCGCTAGCGGGGTTCGACAGGCTAGCAGGCTCGATGGGCTGGAGAATTCGCCTCATCAGTCTTTGAAGTCAACGACCAGTGGCGCATGGTCAGAGAACGACTGGGCCTTATAAACGCTGGCCGTCTGGGCCCGGCTTGCAATGCCTGGGGTCGCCACGAGGTAGTCGATTCGCCATCCCACATTGTTTGCTCGGGCCTGGCCCCGATTGCTCCACCAGGTGTACCCCTCTTCAGTTGCATGGGGGTAGAGACTTCGATAGACGTCCACCCAACCGAGCCCATTGAAAATCTCATCAAGCCAGGCCCGCTCCTCGGGCAGAAAGCCAGAGTTCTTCAAATTGCCCTTCCAGTTCTTGAGATCCTGCTCGGTATGGGCAATGTTCCAGTCGCCACAAAGCACAAATTCTTGGCCGGTGTCTCGATGCTCCTTCATCCATTTCTTGAGCATCGGCAGAAATGCATCCATGAAGCGAAACTTCGACGCCTGCCGCTCTTCACTTGCGGACCCCGAGGGCGCATAGAGGCTCATCACGGTGAGACCCCTGCGGTCGGCCCGAATCAGCCGGCCCTCACTGTCGAACTCTTCGATGCCAAATCCCGATGAAATGCTGGTGTGGGCCTTGTTGCAATAAATTCCCACCCCGCTGTAGCCCTTCTTCTCTGCGCATGCGAAGTCACCCAAGAGCGCTGCCTCTCGGCCTTGGATGGCCCGAAGGTCCTCTTCGATGTCACCGACCTGCGCCTTGAGTTCTTGGAGGCAGATAAAGTCGGCTGACTGCTGATTGAGCCAGTCGAACGCACCTTTGCGGTGGGCGGAACGAATGCCGTTGGCGTTGAGGCTGATGATTCGCATTGGTGTATTCTCGCCCATGATGCCGAGACCCGAGTTTTCAACTGCCGAGCGATTTCTTCGATTTGCCATCGAGAGTGGTGTGCTTCGATTTGGCGAGTTTGTTACCAAGGCCGGCCGCAAATCGCCTTATTTCTTCAATGCCGGACTCTTCAACGACGGCCGACGACTGGGTGAGTTGGCAAGTTTTTATGCAGAGAGTTTTCTCCTTGCCCATGGCCAAGGGCGCATTCGGGCCGACGCCCTCTTTGGGCCCGCTTACAAAGGAATTGCGCTTGCAGCCTCGACGGCGGTGGCCCTCGCCGCACAGGGCCACAACGTCGACTTCGCTTATAACCGGAAAGAGGCCAAGGACCACGGCGAGGGTGGGATGCTCGTCGGAGCGAATCTCTCGGGTCGAGAGGTGCTGATCATTGATGATGTGATTTCAGCTGGCACGTCGGTGCGCGAGTCGGTCAACCTACTTCATGGAATTGGTGCGATTCCCCGGGGGGTTCTCATTGCGCTGGATCGAATGGAGCGCGGTGGAACGGCCGACGCACCCACGAATGCATCTGCGGTTCAAGAGGTCGAGCAGGGACTTGGCCTGCCTGTCATTGCCATCGCGAACCTCGAGGATCTCTTTGCCATGCTAGAGGGTTCGGCCGATCCAGCACTGGCTTTGCATGCGCAGGCCGTAAGGGACTACCGGGCCCGATGGGGAATCACTCCACCGTAACGCTCTTCGCTAGGTTTCTGGGCTTATCAACATCGTGTCCCCTGGCAAGGGCAACGTGATACGCCAGAAGCTGCAGGGGCAGCACATGCAATATGGGCGACAAAAGCCCCGCATGGTCACCCAACTCGATGACATGAACTCCTTGAGACGAGTGAAAGCCGCTGCCCTGGTCTGCAATCACAAAGAGCTCGCCGCCTCGGGCCCGAACCTCCTCGAGATTGCTCTTTAACTTCTCAAGCAACTGGTCGTTGGGGGCAATGGCCACCACAGGCATCTCGGAGTCGACCAGGGCGAGTGGCCCGTGCTTGAGTTCACCCGCAGGATAGGCCTCCGCGTGGATATAGCTAATCTCTTTCAGCTTTAAGGCGCCTTCCATGGCAATCGGCGCATGAATGCCACGGCCCAGAAAGAGGGCATGGGCCTTCTGAACAAATCGCGGTGCCCAATCAGAGAACGCCTTCTCTGAACGCAGAATGGATGCGAGCGCTGCAGGAAGGTGTCGAAGTGCAGAGAGGTGCTGCTGCTCCTCGTCTTCATCCAGCCTTGACTGGCTCTTGGCCAGCGCTAGGGTCATTAAGAAGAGCGCTGCTAATTGGGTGGTGAAGGCCTTGGTCGAGGCCACACCAATCTCTGGGCCCGCACGGGTTAAGAATCGAAGTCGGGCAGCACGAATTAGTGAAGACTCGGGCACGTTGCAGATCGCAAGGCTGTTTTCATGCCCAAGCGCCTTCGCATGACTGAGTGCCGCCAGGGTGTCGGCCGTCTCGCCGGATTGGGAAATGACGACCACGAGTGTCTGAGGCACCACCACACTCTGTCGATACCGGTACTCACTGGCGACTTCTACCGTGCAGGGAAGTTTGGCGATGGCCTCGATCCAGTAGCGGGCCACCATGCCTGCGTGAAGGCTGGTGCCACAGGCAAGCACCAAAACTTGACGCACCTCCGAGAAGATGGACTGCGCATCACTTCCAAAGAGATTCGGAGAGAGGCTTTGGGCACTGGTCACCATCTCAAGCGTGGCGGCCACAGCACCCGGCTGCTCCGCAATCTCTTTTTGCATGAAGTGTGCGTAAGGGCCCAGGCTCACGTCGTCGACGGTGAGCTCCGATTCGATGGGCTCTCGGGCAACGACCTGCCCACTCTGGTCTTCAATATGAATCGAAATCGACTGCGCGCGCGGATCTCGCTGCAGGCAGACCAGGTCCCCGTCCTCGAGGTAGCTCAGGCGCTTGGTCTGGGCGATGAGGGCCGAGGCATCCGATGCCAGGAAACACTCGGTATCGACTCGGCCGTGGCCGATTAGTAGCGGCGCGCCCCAGCGAGCGGCCACCAGAGATTGAGGGTCTTTGCTCGAGAGCGCTGCAATGGCATAGGCTCCCTTGAGCCTTGGCCGAATCGCTCGGAAGGCCTCGACGAGGTCGCTGGACTTCAGGCGGGCTTCGTGGAGCAGGTGGGCCACGACTTCGGTGTCGGTCTGTGATTGAAATTCATAGCCCTTGGCCTGGAGCTCAATGCGCAATTCTTGGTGGTTCTCGATGATTCCGTTGTGCACCAGGCAGATTGCGAGACCGCTGCCTTCAGACAGGTGGGGATGGGCGTTGTCTTGGGTGACGGAGCCGTGGGTGGCCCAGCGGGTGTGGGCAACGCCCAGAGAGCCTGCGCCGCCTAGGCTGAGCTGCTCGAGCTCACTGACCCGACCAACGGCCCGAATTCTCTGGATTTTTTCTCCCAGATGCAGGGCAAGTCCCGACGAGTCATAGCCTCGATACTCGAGTTGTTTGAGGCCCCCAATGAGAATGGGCACAACGTTCTGCGCGGCCATTGCCGCCACGATTCCGCACATGGCTTAAAAGATTTTCTTAAAAATGCTTCTTAGTGAGACTTCTTCTTGGGGCGCTTCCAATTGGGGATGGATACCTGGCGGGCGCGCGAGACAGTGAGTTGATGGGCAGGTGCATCGGCGGTGAGAGTAGTGCCCGCTCCCAGCGTGGCGCCCTCGTGAACAACGACAGGCGCGACAAGTTGGGTATCGGAGCCGATAAAGACATCGTCTTCGATGACGGTTCGATGCTTTTCGGCGCCATCGTAGTTGCAGGTGATGGTGCCCGCGCCGATGTTGACCCGCGCCCCCACGGTGCTATCACCCACGTAAGAGAGGTGGTTGGCCTTGCTATATGGGCCAATCTGGCTGTTTTTCACTTCGGTGAAATTGCCGATGTGGCAGCCCTCGGCCAATTCTGTGCCGGGCCGCAGCCGGGCATAAGGCCCCACAACAGCCTGTCGGCCAAGCACGGCCCCATCCAGATGCGAGAAGGCTTCAATTCGTGAGCCCGCCCCGACAATGACGTTTTTAAGCACGCAGTGGGGCCCGACCTCCACGCCCTCGGCCAACTCAACGCGTCCCTCAAAAACACAGCCCACATCAATGGAGACACCGGGTCCGCATTGCAGTTGACCTCTTACGTCGAATCGGTTCGGGTCTGCGATGGTGGTGCCAGTCCCCATCAATTCGTTTGCACGTCGTCGTTGATAGCGGCGTTCCATCTCTGCCCGCTGGGCCAGGGTGTTGACGCCCTCGGTGCTCTCGGCAGACGCAGCGCAGATACCCAGGCCCCGCCGTCCCTCATGACTGGCCATCGCAATGACATCGGTGAGGTAGAACTCCGACTGAGCATTGTGATTCTCGAGTTTTGCCACCCAGCGCCGTAATTCCTTGGTGGGTGCAATAAGTATCCCAGTGTTGACCTCTTGAATCGCGCGCTGCTCGGGGGTGGCATCCCTTTCTTCGACAGAGTGCAAGACATGGCCTTGCTCACTGCGAATGATTCGGCCGTAACCAGTTGGGTTGTTCAGTTGGGTTGTGAGAACCGCCATTTGGTCGGCTGCCCTCGCAGACTCGGCCAAGTCCCTCAGGGTGGTCGCCTCGATCAGGGGCACGTCCCCATACAAAACCAGAGTTAAATCGAAATCGTCATTGAGTGAACTCGCGGCCGCCTGGACCGCATGCCCAGTGCCCAGTGGTGGGTCTTGGAGGGCAAATCGAATCGCCTCGGCGGGCAGCCAGGCCAACCCCCGGACATAGGTCTCCACAGCCTCGGCACCATGGCCCACCACAATCACCAGGCGTTTGGCACCGGCAGATACCGCGGCACCAAGGACGTGGCCAAGCATGGGTTCGCCCCCGATGGGGTGCAAGACCTTGGGGAGTTCGGAGTGCATCCGACGCCCCTTGCCAGCGGCCAGGACAACAACATTCATGGTGATCAGGTCGGACTCTGCAAGGTGCTTGTGGTGGCTCCGCGGTTGGGGGAGATGAGAGACCCTATTATCATCCCGGCCAGACTAAAGACCACGCCGACCAACTGTGGCTCGACCAGCAACTCGGCCCCAGAGATCTCGAGCATTAACCAGGTGCCGAGTCCGAAGAATATGGCGAGCGTGGCACCAAGATTGCTGGCTCGTTTCCAGAACAGGCCGGCCGCTAGGGGAACAAAGGCACCGGCCAGGGTGATTCGATAGGCATTCTCGACCATCGAATGAATGCTCTCATCGGTGAGGATCGCGTAGGCCGTCACCATGAGTGTGAAGACGAAGACAGTGAGTCGGGTGGTAAAAAGCAGCTGGCTGTCGGTCATGGTCGGCACCGCACCGCGCACCACGTTCTCGGCAAAAGTAACTGCAGGTGCCAGAAGTGTTCCCGAGGCGGTGCTCATGATCACCGAGAGCAGGGCACCGAAGAAGACCACTTGCACCCAGACAGGCATGTGTTGGGCCACGAGGCTTGGAAGCACCAATTGGGAGTCCGACTCCATGAGTCGGGCGGTGGCCTCCGGATCAATCAGGGTGGCGGCAAATGCCAGAAAAAGGGGCACCGCAGCGAAGAAGAAATAGGCCACACCACCCAGCGTTGTGCCCCAGACGGCGACGGACTCGGAGCGCGATGCATTGACCCGCTGGAAGACGTCCTGCTGGGGGATGGAGCCCAGGGCCATGGTGAGCAGCGCAGCGATCCAGCCCAGCATATCGACTGCATCGAGACTCGGCAGCCACTCAAACTTCCCTGCGGCGGCGGCCTGCTCAATCACGTGCCCAACACCCCCGGCCATATCGCCTGCAATGGCACTGACAACAATGAGGCCAATGACGATGACGATCATTTGAACAAAGGTGGTGACTGCCACCGACCACATGCCCCCAAAGAGGGTATAGACGAGAACAACTGCAGCGCCGATTACCATGCCTTGGTTCATGCCAATGAGGCCCTCCGAGAGGACATTGAAGACAAGCCCCAGTGCGGTGACTTGGGCCGAGACCCAGCCCAAGTAGGAGACAACAATACAGAGCGAGAGGATGAGCTCCACCTGGCGGTTGTACCGAACGCGGAAGAAGTCTCCCAACGTCATGAGCTTCATGCGGTAGAGCGGCAAGGCGAACACCAGCCCGAAGAGCACGAGGCAGATCGAGGCACCCAGGGGGTCGGAGATGAGTCCCCGAAAGCCCTCCTCTAGGAAGGTGGCCGAGATACCCAAGACCGTCTCGGCGCCAAACCAGGTGGCAAAGACCATTGCAAGGATGACAGGCATTGGGAGATTGCGTCCAGCGGTGATGTAGTCGCTGGCCGAATGGACTCGGCGGGCAGCGAGCAACCCCAGAGCAATCGAAAAAACAAGGTAGGCGGTGACGAGGGAGAGAAGCACGTGGTGGGACCTCCTGTGTTGAAACCCGATGGAGATTAAGACATGAGCAACGCGAACATTAAGCCCAGCGCCAGAATGGTTAGGGCCTGGAGCCAGTGGCGCGTGAGCCGAGTCTCGCGCACCAGGGCCTCGAGCTGTTCGGTCTGGGCCTCGCCACCATTGGGCTGGCCGGCCCTCTCGAGTGCTGCATGGGCGAGGCGTGGCAACTGAGGCAACAAGACAGCCCAGCGCTCGGACTCCCGTCGAAGGTTACGGGCCAGCGCCTTGGCCCCCACTTGCTCCTGCATCCAGTTCTCGAGGAAGGGCTTGGCTGTTACCCAGAGGTCCAGGTCGGGGTCGAGCTGGCGGCCGAGTCCTTCAATGTTGAGAAGAGTCTTCTGCAACAGCACGAGTTGCGGCTGAATCTCGACATTGAATCGACGAGAGGCCTGAAAGAGCCGCAGCAATACCTGGCCGAGCGATATCTCCTTAAGGGGTCGGTCGAAGAAGGGCTCACAGACGCCTCGAACAGCGGCCTCGAGCGAATCTACCCTTGTGCTTGCAGGCGCCCAGCCCGATTCGATGTGAAGCTCTGCCACCCGGCGGTAGTCGCGTCGAAAGAAGGCCAGAAAATTCTGGGCGAGGTAATTCTTATCGAACTCGGAGAGGGTTCCGACAATCCCGAAGTCCAGTGCGATGTAGTGACCAAAATGCGGGCCGCGATCGGCCACGAGAATATTGCCCGGGTGCATATCGGCATGGAAGTAGCCATCCCTAAACACCTGCGTGAAGAAGATCTCCACCCCCTCACGGGAGAGCTGCTTGAGATCAATCTTCGCCTCGTGTAGACGCGCCATGCGGTTGATGGGAATGCCGTAGACCCGCTCCATCACAATGACATCGGATCGGCAGAGGTCCCAGACCATCTCTGGAATGAGAAGCAGGGGCGATCCTTGGAAGTTTCGCCGCAGCTGGGCCGCATTGGCCGCCTCTCGCACCAAATCGAGCTCATCATGGAGGTAGTGATCGAACTCATCGACGACCTCTCTGGGCTTGAGGCGTCGCCCGTCGCTGGAGACGCGTTCAACAAACTGGGCGAATCGCCGCAGCAAGGCCAGGTCCTTCTCGATGATCTGCAGCATGCCGGGCCGCAGGACCTTTACCGCCACCTCGCGACCGCCGATGAGTCGCGCAAAGTGGACCTGGGCGATGGAGGCACTGGCCACCGGCGTGGATTCAAAGTGCTCGAAGATGTCTCTGATGGGGTTTCCCAGCGACCGCTCGATCGTGGCAATGGCAATTGCCGAATCAAAGGCAGGGACCTGGTCTTGAAGCAGGGCCAATTCATCGGCGATGTCTTCCGGCAACAGATCGCGACGGGTGGAGAGCACCTGACCAAACTTGACGAATATCGGCCCGAGGCTCTCCAGGGCCTCTCGAATCCGTTGGCCCCTCGGTGTGTCAAAGCGGCGTCCGAGCCGAAGCAGCCGCAGCCCAGTGCTCAGCAGCCGAGAGTCGAGGCCTCTGCGAGCGCCGTCAATGGCGAGTTGATCCAGCCCAAATCGCCAGACCACGCGGAGTATGGTGAGCAACCGCAGCAGCGACGTCATGAGGAGCCGCTCTCTGAAAACTGAAATAGAGAACGATCCAAGAGGTGCGATGGCGCCACTCGTCCCATGGCCTGAAAAATAGACTCAACGCGGCCGGGGTGGCGCCGCTTCCAGTCTTGAAGCATCTGCTTCATCTGTTGACGCTGAAGATTCTCCTGCGAGCCGCAGAGGTCGCAGGGAATAATCGGAAAGCCACGGTGTGCAGCCCAGGCCTCGAGGTCCTCTTCCTCGACATAGGCCAGTGGCCGAATCACCACGTGGGCCCCATCGTCTGATCGGAGCCGGGGTGGCATGGCCTTGAGCGTCCCACCAAAGAAGAGATTGAGAAAAAACGTCTCCAGGATGTCGTCTCGATGGTGCCCCAATGCAATCTTGGTGGCTCCCAACTCATCTGCAACCCTGTAGAGCACGCCCCGGCGCAGCCGTGAGCAGAGTGAGCACATGGTCTGGCCCTCGGGGATGACGCGCTGGGCGATGCTGAGGGTGTCTTGCACTTCGATGTGAAAGGGAACGCCGAGATCGCGTAAGTAGTTGGGCAGGACTTCCTTAGGGAAGCCGGGGTGGCCCTGGTCCAGGTTGACTGCAATGAGTTCGAAATCGATGGGTGCCCGCTCCCGAAGCGAGAGCAGGATGTCAAGAAGGCCGTAGCTATCCTTTCCCCCCGACAGGCAGACCATGACCCGATCACCGGCCTCGATCATTTGGAAATCCGAGATCGCCTCTCCCACCTGCCGATGGAGCCGCTTCGAGAGCTAATTGGTCTCGAGTGCGAGTTTTCGAAAGGCGGCGACTGGGGTCTGCATGGGTCTGGTCGCTTGGGATTAGGAGGGCTTGCTTGTTGACCAGGCCATGACTTCGGTGCCGATGGTTTCGCAGTCGGGATAGACATCTGGCTTCTCGGTTCGGACTCGAACCGCACGCACCATGGGGGCCTTCAGGCAGAGCGCAACAATCTCGTCGGCGAGGGTCTCTTGCAGATTGAAGTGGCGTGAGGCGGCCAGGGCCGAGATACCTGTTCGAATAAAGTCGTAATCCAAGACATCGCTGACATCGTCGCGCTCGGATGTGGAGGCGTTGACCGGGACAAAAATCTCGACACCAATTCGAATCCGCTGGCGCGTGGTTTTCTCGAAAGGGTGAAACCCGATGGATGCTTGCAACGACATTCCCTGGAGAAAAATACGACGGCAATCGGCAAGTCTTGGGTCAAGCAGGTCGGTCATGGTCGGGGGATCGGGTTAGAAAAAGAATGTCTCTCGGGCTGGGGCAGAGGTGCTGCCCTCCGTCGACAGCGAGATTTACGCCGGTGATGGCCTGGGCCCGGGCCAGCCAACAGACTGCTTCAGCAATGTCCTGTGGCCGACTCGATTGTCCCATAGGCGTTTGGCCATGGGCCCTTTCAAACTCGGCCTGCGTCTGATCGGCCGAGGGGAGACTGATTCCGGGAGAGACCGAGAGCACCCGCAAGTGGGGCGCAAAGGCGCGCGCCATCAACTCGCAGCCATGGGAAAGTGCCGCTTTTGAGAGTGTGTAGCTGAAAAAGTCCGGATTGGGATTGAGAAGCTTCTGGTCGAGCAACTGAATTGCGACCCCTCGACGGGCTGGGCCTTTGGCCTGGCGAAGACGTTCGTAGTAGGCCTGAATGAGAAGGAGTGGCGCCTGGAGATTGGTTTTCAGGTGGGCCTGAAGGCTGTCTGCAGAGAAGTCCTCCGGGGAGTCGAACTCAAAACGTGCGGCGTTGTTCACGATGAGTCCGATGGGGCCGTGGTTGGCCTCGAGCCGCTCGAGCCAGGCGGATGCGCCGGGCCCATCCACG
>DAIPXU010000013.1:0-16392 GCA_036783055.1 Burkholderiaceae bacterium
AGTTGTCGGCTCGGTCTCGAACCACCTCCATCTCAAATTCTTTCCAACCGATGAGCGACTCTTCAATGAGCAACTCGCTGGTGGGTGAGGCCTCGAGTCCGCGCTTGCAAATCACCTCGAACTCCTCGGCGTTGTAAGCAATGCCACCGCCCGTGCCGCCCAAGGTGAAGCTGGGCCGAACAACAGTGGGGAAGCCCACCCCGCCGGTGAGCTCTGCAATTCGTCGCTGAACCTCCCAGGCCTCTTCCATGGAATGGGCAATGCCTGACTGGGCAGAATCGAGGCCGATCTTGGTCATCGCCTGCTTGAACTTCAATCGGTCTTCGGCCTTCTCGATCGCCTCTTCGCGCGCACCAATGAGCTCCACCTTGTATTTGGACAAGACACCGTTGCGAGCCAGATCGAGCGCGCAATTGAGTGCCGTCTGGCCACCCATGGTGGGCAAGAGGGCATCGGGCCGTTCTTTCTCGATGATTCGCTCAACCATCTGCCAGGTAATGGGCTCGATGTAAGTGGCATCGGCCGTGCCTGGGTCGGTCATGATGGTGGCCGGATTGCTGTTGACCAAAACAACGCGGAAACCCTCTTGCTTGAGGGCCTTGCAGGCCTGGGCGCCCGAGTAATCGAACTCGCAGGCCTGGCCGATGACAATCGGGCCCGCGCCAATGATGAGAATGCTTTTGATGTCGGTGCGCTTAGGCATTGGAAGACCTCATCGCATCGAAGAACTGATCAAAGAGCGGAAGAATGTCGTGGGGGCCGGGACTGGCCTCGGGATGGCCCTGGAAGCAGAAGGCCGGCGCCTGCGTGTGACGAAGTCCTTGAATGGATCTATCGAACAGAGAGACATGACTGACTTCGAGGTGGGCCGGCAGGCTCTCTGGGTCTACGGCAAACCCATGGTTCTGAGAGGTAATAAACACGCGGCCACTGCGCAGGTCTTGCACCGGATGGTTGGCCCCGTGGTGGCCAAACTTCATCTTGAAAGTCTTCGCACCAGCGGCCAGCGCAAGAATCTGATGGCCCAAGCAAATACCAAAAAGAGGGAGCTTTGCCTTCATGGCCTCTCTTGCCACTTCAATCGCATAGTCGCAGGGCGCCGGATCGCCAGGGCCATTTGAGAGAAAGAAGCCATCGGGTTTGAGGGCCATGGCCTCTTTGAATGAAGTCTGAGCGGGCACCACGGTCAACTTGCAGCCACGCTCGACCAGCAGACGCAGGATGTTGCGCTTGACGCCGTAATCGAAGGCCACCACATGGGGGCCCTGGGCCGGACGATCTGCATGGCCCTGCCCCAACTGCCAGGGCCCAGAAGTCCACTGATAGGCCTTGTTTGTGCTCACCACCTTGGCGAGATCAAGGCCCTCGAGACCAGGAAACTCCCGGGCTTTCCTTAGGGCCTCGGCGGCCATCTCGGCGGTGTTCGCGTCTTTCGGCGAGGCCGCCAGAATGCAGGCCGACTGCGCGCCGGTGTCTCTTAGGCGCCGCGTTAGGGCCCGGGTGTCAATGCCCGCAATGGCCACCACACCCGCGCGGCGAAGCGCGTCGGAGAGACTCATCTGGGAACGAAAGTTGGAGACCACGGCCGAGAGGTCACGAATCACCAGGCCCGCTGCCTGAATTCCAATGGACTCATCGTCTTCATCGTTCCAGCCGGTATTGCCAATGTGGGGATAGGTGAGCGTGACGATCTGTCGGCAGTAACTAGGGTCGGTGAGGATTTCCTGGTAGCCGGTCATGGAAGTGTTGAAAACCACTTCGCCCACTGTGCTGCCCTGGGCCCCGATGGAATAGCCTTGAAAAATCGTGCCGTCTGCCAAGGCAAGAACAGCGACAGGTGTGCTGTGGGAGGCGGTCGCAAGATTCCCAGCCGCATCGCTCCCCGCTGCGGCCAGCAGTTCGGTCAACTGCAAGATTAACTCCTCAGGATTTTGGCAATTATACGCGCCCGACCGAGGCCACCATGAGGTGCCAAGGGTCGCTCTGGCGCCTTGCACGCCACATGAGAACCCGTCAGTTCAGGCTAGGCCGCAGAAACAAAGATGGAGATTGTGAGAAAGAAGCCCGCAAACCAGACCAGCGTGCGGAGCATGGCCCAGTCGGCCACATAAGTGAGGATGTAGAGGGCTCGGGCCACCACGAAGGCCATGGCCATCTGATCAACCGCCTCGGAGGGCCCGCCCGAGGCATGGGCCACAAAGACCGCGGCGGTGAAAAACCCAAAAGCCTCCCAGCTATTTTGCTGGGCGGCCGTGGCCCGCTTGCGAAAGCCCTCTTGCCGGTCGAGCCACTCGCGAGGATTGTGATTGTCGTAGGCCTCTCCACCCGCCTTGGCAATGCCTGCGCAGACAATCGGCAGCACGGCGACAACAAGCAAACACCAGAATGCAATGGTCAATTCGGTTCTCCTTCAGAGGCCTGCATAGTGCGACGATCGCGAACGGCCTGGGCAATGGTGCCCAGATCCACATACTCCAACTCCCCCCCGACCGGAACGCCCCGGGCAATGCGAGTGACGCGCCTTGGAGGGACGAGCCCCCTGCCCCGCAGAACCGTCTCGATGGCATGCGCGGTGGCCTCGCCCTCGGGAGTGAAATTGGTGGCAATCAGTATCTCTTCAATCGCGTTGTCCTCGGCCACGCGCTCCAATAGGCGCTCGAGGTGAATCTCCTTCGGGCCCAGGCCATCGAGCGGTGAGAGCCGGCCCATCAGAACAAAATAGCGGCCACTGAAGGTCTGGGTCTGCTCGAGCACCAACAAGTCGGCCGGTGTCTCCACCACACAGAGTTGGGTCGGGTCGCGCTCGGAATCCAGGCAGGTTGGACAAACAGGCTGCTCGGTGAAATGGTTGCACTTCTGGCAGGGCCGCAGCCTCTCAATGGCATTCAGAAGACTTCGCCCGAGCGCCTCGGCCGCGGGCCGATCGTGCTGCAGAAGGTGAAAGGCCATGCGCTGCGCTGTTTTGGGGC
Source organism: Burkholderiaceae bacterium (assembly GCA_036783055.1). Classification (GTDB taxonomy): domain Bacteria; phylum Pseudomonadota; class Gammaproteobacteria; order Burkholderiales; family Burkholderiaceae_A; genus Hahnella. Next base: position 2,970 of record DAIPXU010000013.1, read on the forward strand.
CCACGCCCGGCAGTCGCGCGAAAGCCTCGGTGAGGGCGGCAAGCGATGCGGGCTGCTCTTGGGCCACTGGCTGGGCAACCGGCCGGAAGCGATTAGAGCTTAAAGCCCGGTGGCAGCGGCAGACCCGCCGTGGCCGCAGACATTCGGTCCTGACTCTCTTGCTCGACCTTCGCGTGCGCGTCATTGAGCGCTGCAACGAGGAGGTCTTGCAGGGTCTCTCGGTCATCGGGGTCGCTGGTCATCAGGCTCGCATCAATCACCACCGCCTTGACCTGATGGCGACCATCCACAGTGGCGCGCACAAGACCTGAGCCGGCCTGGCCCTCGATCGTCATCTCCGAGAGACTCTCTTGGGCCTTCTTGATCTTCTCTTGGACCTGTTGGGCCTGCCGCATCAGACCGGCGAGTTGATTCTTCATCACGATGGGTTCTCCTTCGAAGGGGTTTGCTCTTTCTCGTCCACTGGGCCAATCCATCGAATGGAGCCCGGCACAATCGTCGCATCAAATTCTCGAATCAGTGCCTGAACCAGAGGAGATTCGGCAATCGACTTCTCGGCCTGCCTCTGCAGGGCCTGGGCCCGTGCAGCATCGCGTTCTGCCGCCGTAGGGCCCGGCTCTCCAGAGAGAACCTCCACTTTTAAATCCAGGGGTTCACCGAAGTGATCGGAGAGAAGGGCCTCGACGCGCTTGACCAACGCGGCCTCCGCCAGCGTGTCGATGGGGACCGACAAGACCAAGCGTTGGTTCACGTCAGACTCCAATCGGCGAAAGCTCGATTGTTGAAGGAACTGGCGACTCAGACCATTGGCAACAACGCGCTTGGCCTCTTCGGGCCAATTGCCTGGAGTCAGTGCCCCGAGACCCATCTGGGCAGACTTCTTGGGGCCGGACGACCCTTTGGGGCCAGCATGCGACGAACCACCCGTCGGGACCTTGGTTGCCACTGGTGCAGGTGGGGCGGGCGATTTCAGGGGAACGCTGGTCGAGCGCGAGACCTGAAGCGGCGCGACTGCGCCACTGGTGGCACGACCCGATGCAGCCGGGGCCATCGACTGGCTGGGCTCAAAGGCGAGCAGCCGAATGATGGTCATCTCCAACCCAGTGGCTTCATCGGGCGCCAAGGAGAGGTCGCGACGCCCCAGAATGGCAATTTGGTAGAAGAGTTGGGCCTGGTTGGGACTGACCAGTCCGGCCAGGGCCTCGACATCGGCCTCGAGATGCTCATCCATGGTCGCTCGGGCCGCCTTGCCCGCCGATGCACCGGCCAGCACATGATGAACGCCGACCTCATGGAAGATTCGGGCCAGGCCATCGAGAATCGCATCGGGGGCACCCCCCGCGAGCAGCAACTGATCGATCTGAGAAATGGCCTGGGCGCCCTCGCCCGTGGCAATTGACGAGGCCAATTCAATGAGCGCCTGACGCTGCACAAGCCCAAGCATCTGGGCGACCCCCTCTTCGCTGACCGCACCACCCCCAAATGCAATGGCCTGGTCGGTGAGCGAGAGGGCATCGCGCACGCTGCCCCGGGCCGCCTGGGCAATAGTGGTCAGCGCCGGGGCCTCGGCGGGAATGGACTCCTGGGCCAGAACATGAGAGAGATGGCCCACCAGCAATTCCTTGCGCAAGTTCTTCAGGCTGAACTGGAGGCAACGGGAGAGGACCGTGACAGGGATCTTCTGCGGATCGGTGGTGGCCAAAACAAACTTCACATCGGCCGGCGGCTCCTCCAGCGTCTTGAGCATGGCGTTGAAGGCATGGCTCGAGAGCATGTGCACCTCGTCGATGACATAGACCTTGAATCGACCCGAGGTCGGTGCGAAGCGCGATTGCTCAAGAAGCTCTTGAATATCGGCCACGCCGCGGTTGGAGGCCGCATCGATCTCGATGTAATCAACAAAACGACCACGATCAATCGACTGACAGGCCGAGCATTGCCCGCAGGGCTCGGCCACAGGGCCTGTCTCACAGTTGAGGGCTTTGGCAAGAATTCGCGCCAGGGTGGTCTTGCCCACCCCGCGTGAACCTGTCAGCAGGTAAGCGTGGTGAAGGCGGCCGGTGCCCAGGGCGTGCTGAAGCGCACGCACGACATGGTCCTGGCCCACGACCGATGCAAACGAGCGGGGCCGCCACTTGCGGGCCAATGCCAGTCCGGCCACCGACTGCTCGGCGGCGGGGACTGGAAGATCTTCGAAGAGGGCGTCGGACATAGGGGCTCAGGGTGGCGAAGGTGGCGAGCCGGACCCCCGGCACTCATGAGGACCCGCTGTGGCTGCTTCGTTCCCGACCTGACCAGGTTCACAGGCTCACGATGCGGGGCGGCCCGCCACTTGGCAGTGTACCAAGCGGCCCTCGTTAAGCATCCAGACCTCTTGATCGGCCGTAAGAATCCACGACGAAATCGAGTGGCAAGTGGCCTTCTCTTGGAGTGCCTGCTGATAGCGAGACAACTGCGCGGCGTAATCGGTGAGCTCAGATGAGAGGCATCGCCACTTGAAATCGATGATGCGGATTGCCTGCGGCCCGATACAGACCCAGTCGGGGCGAATCACTGAGACCGATGCATCCGACCATTCCCTCTCGATGGCCAAGGCGTGGCCTGTCTGCTCGTACGTCGATGGTGGCTGATCAAGGCCCAAGAGTTCTCTAGACCTGGGGGCGTGGACCATCGACCAAGCCGACTCGATGACTGCCTGGGCATCGTCATGCCTGAGGGCATAGGAGGCCAGTGCAAGCGCCCAGAGCGGGCAATCGAGGCTCGGTTTGGATAGAGAGTGGCCCAGGAGAAAACGCCGGCCCATGATTTCAAGCAGCCGATGCAGGGCCCGGCCCTGGCGAAGCGAAGTGGGCTCGAGAACCATCATGCCAAGCCATCCTTGGCTGCGGTAAGCGCAGGGGCTTCATCAACCCTGGGGTTCCAAGCAGGCAGCGATGCCTGGGCCTGCAGCATCCAGCCCGACTTCTTGGCCTCGGCCGCACTCAGGAGCAGAACACGGCGGGCCCGCGTACAGGCGACATAGAAGAGATTGAAACCTTCTTGCTCGATGAGTTGGTCTCGCTCTTGCCAGAGCGGTGCTGTCAAATCCGTGAGCGCATGGCGGGTGCTATGAACAAAAAGATTTCGCAGGCTTCGGCGGTCTTCAGACCAATCGAGCAGCCAGTGCAGGCCTTGATCGTTCATGGGTTTGTCATTGAGGCCCGCGAGCACCACGAGATCGGCCTCGAGGCCCTTGGCCGAATGAATGGTTTGAATGGTGACGCAGTCGGGCCCCTGGGCCACCCAACCCACCGAGGGACCCTCGCCGTCTCGGGCACGGGCAAGTTCGGCCATGTCGTTGGCAAACCTTGCGAGACTGGGGCTGCGCCCGCCATCCCACTGAAGCGTGAATGCAAGAAGGGCCTCGAGGTTGGCGCGGGTCTGTGCCATTTGCGAGGGACCGTAATCAGCAAGACGGGCTTCGAGATTGGAGTCTGAAATGATTTTCTGCAGCAGATCGTGGACCGGCAGGAGCGACATCTGGGCCCGCCAGTCGCTGAGCATTTGGTGGAGTTGCCGCTCCGCGTGAGCGGCCTGGGGCTCTTTGACACGTTCGCAGAGAACCTCCCACCATGAAGAATCGGCCTGCATCGCGCGGGTTGCGATGGCCTCGCAATCGGCAAGCGGGAATCCGAAGAGCGGCGAGACCATGGCCTGCGCGAGATCCGCATTCGAGAAAGGATGGGCCAGCCATCGACAGATACAGAGCAGGTCCTCGACCTCGGGTTGGTCGAGGAGTCCACCTTCTCGATCGCTTCGGTAGGGAATGCCCGCTCGGTGCAAAGCCCGCTCGTAGTCGCGAACATGGGTGCGACCCCGAACGAGTATTCGAACCTCGGACCACTCGAGCCAGGGGTTGCTCAGACGAAATGCATGGAGGGCCTGTGCAATGCGCTCGCCCTCCTCTTGCCAGGGGAGTGACTCGGCCTTCTCGGGCACCGGCAAGACCGCGACCCAACCAGGCAAATTGCTCTCGTGGCTTGCGTGCGGCCGAAACCGAGCCGGAACTGAATCGGCCACTGCGGGATGCAACAGGAGGCGATTCAAGGCATCGACCACCTGCGGCGAGCAGCGCCGAGTGACATCGGTGGCATCTCGCACTGCATTGAAGTTGGCCTCGAGCCACCGAGAGGCGGCCGCAAAAACCAGGGGATCGGCGCCACGGAATCGATAGATGGCCTGCTTGGGATCGCCCACAATGAAAACGCGGGGGGCATCGGCATCGGCGCCGCCTGAGGCCACATGGGCCTCGAGCCATGCCAGAAGAATGGACCACTGCACGGGGTTGGTGTCCTGAAATTCATCGACCAAAATCTGGCGATACCGGCAATCAAGACGGCCGAGCAAGGCGGGCCCCAACTCCGAGTCGATGAGGCCCAGTGCGGCCTGCTCCAATCCATCGTAGGTGGTTTCGTTGTGTTGGCGGGTCCATTGATTCGATTGCTCAATCCAGACCAGGGCCGCTCGGCAGAGCGCTCGGTGAATCGCTGACTGCAAGACCAACTCGCTGCGGTCCAGGCATTCGGCCCACTCGTGACCAAGCATTTGAATGGTGGCCCAGACCTGGTCTGCGGCATCGCCCATTTGCGCGAGGTCCTTCTTGTTGAGCAGCCTGCTCTGCTTGAGCCGCATGCGTGGACGGCCGTGGGAGCCGTTCGCAACCAGCAAAAAACTGGTGAGCGTGTCGTGCTCAATACACGGCCACTGGCCAAAGAGGTCTGCCCATTCGGGCTTGTCAATGACCAACTCCAGCGCCGGCCGCAACCCATTGGCCAGTGGGGCATGCGATTGAAGGAAGTCGTCTCGGGCAGCACGCATTGCTTGTCGGGACGCTTCAATGCCAGGCCCCTTCTCGGCCGCGACCCGCTTCAGAACCGATTCCCATGAGGCACTGACATCGGAGAGCGCCTCTCGCAGGGCGGTGGGTCCGATGCAGCGCAAGAGTTCGGTGAGTTCAAGCCCCGGCTGTTCGGATGCAGTGACCAAGAAATCACGCCAGAGCGTGGTCTCCAGAATAGAGGCCTGCTCGGTGACACGCAGCGTCGAGAGAGGTGCCGCCGCCACCGGCGAATACGAGAGGATCTGGGTGTACCAAGAATGAAAGGTGCCCATGGTGGCGGGAACCTCGGCGAGCAACCATTCTTCGTAGGCCGAGTCGACTCGGGCCATGGCCGCGACAAGTGCCGGGCCCTGCAGCCCATAACTTTTCAGGATCTCTGTGGCCTGTTTGGGTGGGCACATGGCCAATGTTTCCAAGACACCACGCACCCGCGCCCGCATCTCTGCTGCGGCCTTCTTGGTGTAGGTGAGCGCAAGAATTTCGGAGGGCCCAACCCCCGAGAGAAGGCTGCGGACAATTCGCGCCGTGAGAAGCCAAGTCTTGCCGCTTCCCGCGCAGGCCTCCACCACAACCGAGCGAGAGGGATCGGTGACCAGGCCAACGTTCACGCGTGACTCCCCCAGACACCCACTCGACAAATCCCCCGGGCCGCACATTGTTCGCAGGTCTTCTCTCCGGCCATACCCGCCAGCGGTTGCATCGCCTCCCCGGCCTGAAATTCGGCCAGGCGCTCGAGCAGCGCATTCCAATCATCGGGTATTGCTTGCATCTCAAGCCACTGACTGCCTTCCCAACTCATTGAGACAAAGCCCATTTCTTTGGCACTGCGCCCAGACTGAGTGAGCATCCAGGCATAGGCCTGAAGTTGGAGACCGAGGTACTCTTTTTTCACTCGGTCTTGAATGCTCTTGGGGCGGCTCACTTTGAAGTCGATGAGCCTGGGGCCATTGTCCTGGCCCACGCGATCGAGCCAATCGAGTCGGCCCTCGAGCGTGAGTCCGAGCGACTCGATGGGCGCGCGCATGGTCATCTCGCTATTGACGTGATCGAGCGGCGCCTGATCGGCGAGCCACTGGGCAAACCCCGGCACGATGGCGCGCAACTGCTCGGCCATGGGAAGGCTCAGTTCACCGGCCTCAAGCCATGCATCGAGCCTCTGGCCCAACCATTGCCTCCATGCCTGCTCGGATTGCGAGTCGCTCGGATCTGCAGCCAGTTCGCTGGCGACGGCCTGCTCGGCCATGCGGTGCACCCAGGTGCCCAAATCAAGGGCATCTTCTTCATCTCGCAGGTCTCGTAGATCGGTGAGGCCGAGGGCCACGCGCCAGTAAAAACGAAAGGGACAAATCAGCGCATCGGCCAGCTGCGAGACACGGACTCGCGTCAGCGGTGACTGCAGTCGCGCAACGGGGGGGGTGGAAGCGACGAGACCAGTGGCATTGGGTCCAGCCAATGCCGACGAGTCGCGCCATGACCGCGGTGCATGGGTGCCATTTAACAAGGCAAAGGCCCGGGCCAACGGAGCGGCCCAGAGGGCACTGGCCCCGCGCTCTTGGGACTGGGCGATGACCATGGTGGGGCAGCCCCGATCCAGGCTCGAAGCAAACTCGAGCAGAAATGCCGCCTCTCGCCAGCGGCGGGGCGGTGCGCCCTCGGCGATCTCCATTCGCCCAGGAGGCAACAATTGGTTGCGACCCAACCTGGGGAAAGCGCCCTCGTGGGCACCGATGACAATCAGGGAATCGAGTTCATTGATGTGGGCCGCCTCGATGAGGCCGATGATTCGAACGGACGCACCGGGGGCTCGAATGGGTAGACGAAGCGCGGTCATCTCTCGACCGAGCATGGTGCGAAGCATCCGCAGATCGACTGCACGCCCCGCGAGCGATGCGCCCAACCCGCGAAGGGCAGCCCAGACGCGCTGACCGGCTGCATCGTTGAGCAGGGCCTCTTCAAGCCCCAAGGCCCGCAGCAAGGCTTCGACGCGTTCCACCGGGGTATTGGTTTGGCTGGTGGTCGCAGCCTGCCGCCCCTGGTGGCCCTGTTGCCCCGTTTTCCGCCATTGCGCCCACTGCCCAGATGACCCGCCGCCGAGTTGCTCCACGAACCATCCATGAAGCTTGGGAGCCCACTTCGCTAGATAGAGGCGCTCGGAGTGGCTCGAGCGAAGCGCCCGATAAAAACCCGCCCACTCGGACTCGGCAAGCAGCCCAAGTTGCGAGAGGCATGCGGAGACCGGGGGACAACGAATCCAAGTCATCCATGCCCTTCGATCGTTCGGATCGAGCAGAATGGAAATGAGCCCGTCGATTGCTGTGAAGGCAACGGTGGTGTCGAGTGCCCAGCCAGAGGGATCGTCGAGATCGATGGAGCGAGACTTCAGAACCGCCGCCAGTCGCCGAGCAGCGAGTCGATCGCCCGCCACCACTCCGATCTGAGTGTGACCAGCCGAAAGCCATTGACCAATCTGATCGGCTGCGCATCGGGCGGTGCTCTCGACCCCGTCGGTCTCAACCCAATCTACCGTCGACATTCGCAAGAAGGAGGGGCTCGACTTCCAATTTTCGAGTCGAGAGCGCAGGGGTGTCCAACCCTGCGCCGGTCGCTGGGGCGACCACTCGGCCCGCAACAAATCGGTGAGTTCGGGCCAGAGCGCAGACCAGCCGGACTGTGCTTCGACCCACTCGGGCTTGCCGACCTGAGCCACTTCCCACTGCCCCGGCCAGGCCAGTTTGCAGCGAACCAAATCGAAGAAATCGAGGTGGCCAGAGACCAAGAGCCTGCCAGTGGTCATTCCCTTATAGGATGCCGCTCGGCTAGTGATCCAATCGGCGAGATCGAGAGGCTCTTGGCTGGCCTCGTAAAGGCCAAGAATGAGTTCAAGGCCAGAGAGCCCCGCGGGTTCTTGGTGGATCGGTGACCCAGACTGCAGCCAGTAAAGACGCAACCAATCCCAGCGCTCAAAGAGCAGGGCCCACTGCTCAGCCAGCTGCCAGGCACTAGAGACATTCGGCGCCAGCGAGGCTCGAAGCGGTTTGGAGGCCAGGATCGCATCGGCCAGCGCCCCGACGCGCTCAATGAGTGGGCGCGGGAGATCGGTATCGTCTCGCGCCAAATCAGTTACCCGCAGCGCGAGGGCCGTGTCGATGTCCGAGATGGTGGGCATCGGCAGCGGACCATTCGGGGGGAGTCCAGCCCAAGCCGTGCGTGCAACCGCCGCAAGGCTGGCACGGCCAGAGAGAATCTGGTTCACACCGTCTGCGGCAGCGGCCTCAATCCATTGCGCCGGATGCGAGAGAGGCGCGGCTCGCGACGGGGGCCCTGACTGCAGCGCGGGTTGGGGCCGCCGCTCCAACGCTGTCCCCACGGCCGCGGAAGGCCACAGCGCCCGCTGAAGCAGAAGGGTCTGCTCTCTGGCGAACCCGAGTACATGGGGCATCGCCTGAGCAATCAATTGGGCACTGGCCATGGCGCTATGCTATTCTGCATCCATGTCGTTCCCGGGATCATGCGCTGATCCCCCTGTCCACCCCACTGGTGGATGCCGATCCCCCAAGATCCAATCACTCTTACACCCCAATTCAATCTATTCACGCTCATGAGCCAAAACGTTATTGCTGTCACCGATGCAAGCTTTGAAACCGATGTGATGAAGTCCGACCTGCCCGTGCTCGTCGACTTCTGGGCCGAGTGGTGTGGCCCCTGCAGAATGGTGGCCCCCATTCTTGAAGAGATCGGTGGCGAATACGCAGGCCGTCTCACCGTGGCCAAACTCAATGTCGATGAGAACACCGCAGTGCCGGCCAAACACGGCATCCGCGGCATCCCCACCATGATTCTTTTTAAGACCGGTGCAGTTGTTGCCCAGAAGGTCGGTGCCGCTGCCAAGTCCCAACTCACCGCCTGGATTGATAGCCACCTCTGATTGCCCCACTCCATCAGGGGGAAGGCCCAACCCCTCCCCCTGATCTCCCAACCGCTGTGCCTCGGCCAGCCCATCGTCTGACCCATCCAATATGTATCTCTCCGGGCGAAAAGCCCTACCCGTCACCCAACTCGTCGAGAACGCCGGCGCACATGAAATAGAGAGCGAAAGTCGCCTGCGCAAACAGGAGCTGATGTTTGCCATCTTGAAGAAGAAGGCCAAAACGGGCGAACAGATTTTCGGCGATGGCGTCCTTGAAGTCCTGCCCGACGGCTTTGGATTCTTGCGCTCGCCCGAGTCCTCCTATCTCGCGAGCACCGACGACATCTACCTCTCGCCATCACAGATTCGGCGCTTCAACCTGCATACCGGCGACTCGGTCGAAGGCGAGGTCCGCACACCCAAGGACGGTGAGCGCTACTTCGCCCTGGTGAAGGTCGATCAAATCAATGGCCAGCCCCCCGAGGCCTCGAAGAACAAGATCCTCTTTGAGAACCTCACGCCCCTGTTCCCGGACGAGCCGATTCGACTCGAGCGAGAGATGAAGGGGGAGGAGAACATCACCGGCCGCATCATCGACATGGTCTCGCCCATCGGAAAAGGCCAGCGGGGCTTACTGGTGGCACCACCCAAGCGCGGCAAGCCGGTGATGATGCAGACCATTGCCCATGCCATCACCACCAACCATCCAGAGGTCACCCTGATCGTACTGCTCATCGACGAGCGCCCCGAGGAGGTCACCGAGATGCAACGCTCGGTGCGCGGTGAGGTGGTTGCATCCACCTTCGATGAGCCCGCCACCCGGCATGTTCAGGTGGCCGAGATGGTCATCGAGAAGGCCAAGCGCCTGGTCGAGCACAAGAAAGATGTCGTGATTCTTCTCGACTCCATCACCCGATTGGCCCGCGCCTACAACACCGTGGTGCCCACTTCGGGCAAGGTTCTCACCGGTGGTGTTGATGCCAATGCCCTGCATCGGCCAAAGCGATTCTTCGGCGCTGCACGAAACATCGAAGAGGGCGGGTCGCTGACCATCATTGCCACCGCGCTCATCGAGACCGGTTCGCGAATGGACGAGGTCATTTATGAGGAATTCAAGGGCACCGGCAACATGGAGGTGCACCTCGAGCGTCGCCTCGCCGAAAAGCGGGTCTACCCGGCCATCAACATCAATCGCTCGGGAACGCGGAAAGAAGAATTGCTCATCAAGCCCGACCTGCTCCAGAAGATCTGGATTCTTCGAAAACTCCTCCACGACATGGACGAGATCCAGTCCATGGAGTTTCTGCTCGACAAGATTCGCCAGACCAAGAACAACGGGGAATTCTTCGACATGATGAAACGGGGCGGCTAGGCTATAATTTTGGGCTAACTTAACTCGGCGCTGCGTAAGAGCCTTTTCCTAGAAACCGGGGCATGCCCCCATGGTTCTCGTCGAGCGCAACAAAAGGATTGATCTTGAAAGAGGGCATTCACCCCAACTACCGCGAAGTGGTCTTCGTGGACATGTCCAACGACTTTAGCTTTGTCACCCGTTCCACGGTCAACACCCGCGAGACCATTAAATGGAAGGATGGCAAGGAGTACCCGCTCTACAAGCTCGATACCAGCTCAGAATCCCACCCCTTCTACACCGGCACCCAGAAGCTCATGGACACCGCAGGACGGGTTGAGAAATTCCGTCAGAAATTCGGTGCCAAGCGGGGCTCGGCCGCCACCAAGAGCTAAATCCCCGCCCTGCGGGAATGGCGCAGGCATCCATGCGCGCGCCCACTCGACTCCGAGAAGCCCTCTCCCGCTGGGGCGAAACACGCCCCCTCCCCGGCCTCGCGGCCAGCGCGGCCAGGCCAATCCCCTGGCCACTGCTGCTTGGCCTGGTCTTGGCCTTTGCACTCGCAGGTGTCTTTGGGCGTGGCCCCTGGCGCGGTGATGACATCCAAGGAATCGCAGTTGCAAGCAGCCTGATTCAGTCCCTGCTCTCGCTGCTGACTGGCAGTTCACTCCCGGGCATCGATACCCATAGCGGCGGATGGATCCCCAGTTTGGCCGGCCAGGTCGTCTCCGAAGAGGGCCCACTGCTGGGTTGGCTCTCTGCGCTCTTCATCCTTCCGCTGGAACTCGCAAGCCTTGCTTTAACTGGCGAGCGCATTCCAATTGATGTCTTCGATGACCTGGTGCGCCTGGTCTCTGCGAGTTGTCTGGTGGTGGGACTCTATGCCCTTTGGCGCGCAACCGACCGCATGGCCCGGCGCCGGGAAGCCCGTCCAGTCGACCCCCTTGGCATCGGGCCCGATGTCAATGCCTTCGGCCGAACCATGGGCGACTGCGCGGTGTTGCTCTGCATGGCCTGCCTCGGCAGTGTGGAGCGCTGGCACGAATCGGGCTCGACCAGCATTGGTTTCCTCTGCCAGGCCCTGCTTCTATGGGCACTGGCCATTGCACCCGAACATCCCAAACGCGCCGGCTACATGGCGGGCTCGGTCTTGGCGGCCTTCCTTCTGAGTGATGGGCTCGAGTCACTGCTCGCCTATGGCCTGGGCGCTGCCCTGGCGCTTGCACTGGCCCCACCCCTTCGCCTGGTCTGGCGAGTCTTTGCAGCAAAGACCAGCCTGGCCTTGCTGGGCATTGTGCTCGGCTGGCTGCTGATGGCGGGCATGGTCGAAGGCACGGCGGCCCTGCAATCTTGGTGGCTGGGCCAGTTTCGAATGCATTGGCAATCGCCCCTGCGCTCGCTCAATGAGTGGGCCTGGACCTGGTGGCCTCTGTGGCCCATTGCGCTGGTCATGCTCGTGCAAGGCAAACGCCATGGACTCCTGCGACTGCCCCACCTCCTTGTACTCTGGGCCATGCTCGTTGGCGTCCTGCTCGTGAACCTCTGGGGCCTGGGCCAGGCCACTCCCTCGAAGCTGCTTCCGGTTGCCCCGCTGGCCATGCTCTGCGCCTTTGGCCTGCTCTCCATCCCTCGCAACCTCACCAGCCTGCTCGACTGGTTTGCCGTGGTGGTCTTCACTGCCTTGGGAATCTTTATCTGGCTCTATTGGACCGCCATGTATTTTCAGTTACCACCGAACTTGGTAGCGCGACTCGATTTCCTTGCACCAGGACTTCGCGTCGAGCGGCCGGGCCTGCCTGAAATCTTAATTGGCGTGGGTGTGAGTGGTGCCTGGCTGGGATTGGTAATCTGGCGTATCCGCCGGACAGGCAGCCACCTCTGGCGACCGGTGGCACTGAGCGCGGGCGGCCTCGCCCTGGCCTGGATCCTTCTCACCACACTCTGGCTGCCTGGAATTCAGATCATCAAGGGCTATGAGGGAAGCGTGTCTGGACTCAATGCCATTCTTCATCGCAATGCCGAGCAAATGAAGAGACCCATCGAGGCCGCCTGTGTGGCCACACCCGAAAATGACACCGCAGCCAAGCTCCTGGTGCTCGCCACCACCGATTTCAGCCTTGCAAACAATGGCCCCCACCGCAAGAGCGCCTGCCCCTTCCTGCTGAGAACCGAACCCACCGCCCAGCGGCAGTTGCCCCCCAATTACCGCCTCATTTGGATTGGTCGACGCGCCACCGAGCGGCGCGAACGCGAACGCTATGTGTTGTTCCGGGTCGAGGAGCCAATGAATCCTGCGGCGCGGTAATAGCGCAGCTCTTCAATCGACTCCATGATGTCGGCCAGGGCCGTGTGTGCCCCCTTCTTGGTGAACCCTTTAACAAGATCGGGTTGCCAACGACGGCCCAGCTCTTTGATCGTGCTGACATCGAGGTTGCGGTAGTGGAAGAAGGCCTCGAGCCGAGGCATGTAACGGTTCATGAATCGGCGGTCTTGGTGAACACTGTTGCCGCAGAGGGGCGACTTGCCTGGCGGCACCAGGGGAGCAAGAAACGACAGCATGGCCAACTCGGCCGACTCCTCATCGAGTGACGAGGCCTTTACGCGGTCGATGAGTCCCGATCGGCCATGGGTGTTCTTATTCCAGTCGTCCATGGCATCGAGGTGCTCTGTCGACTGATGAACCACCAAGACAGGGCCCTCGGCCACCACCTGAAGTTCGGAGTCGGTCACCACCACCGCCAATTCAAGGATTCGATTCTGCTGTGGGTCGAGCCCACTCATCTCCATGTCAATCCACACCAGGTGGGTCTCGTTTGGCGCGGGCTGCGCTGCAATTGGGTTGCGGGCTTGCTCAGTCATGGCATTGGATGATCGCACGGATGTGACATGATTCCCGAAGCATGCTGCCCCTTCATGAGAGAGACCCAAGTTGCCGATGCCCGATCGGTGCATAGCCCGCGTCATGCGCGCCCATGGCGCCAACGCCTGGGTGGAGGTCAACGCCGAGGCAATGGTCCTGGCCCAACTCAAAGGCAGAAGTATCGAGGCCATCACCAACGATCGCGTGGTGCTCGATAGACAGACCGACCCACCACAGATCACCGAGATTCTCGAGAGACGCAATAGCCTGCTTCGACAAGAAGGCCACCGTGAGAAGCGGCTCGCCGCAAACATCGATCTTGCACTGCTGATACTCAGTGGCGAACCCAGTTTCTCGCCCGAGACGACATTGCGTGTAATGGCAGGGCGTGTTGCCCAGCAGATCCCCTTTCTGCTGGTCGTGAAC
>DAIPXU010000014.1:0-15788 GCA_036783055.1 Burkholderiaceae bacterium
ACTTGCTCGAATCGGCCCCTACAGAGGGGCTTGGCCGAGCGTGTGAGGCCTCAAACCCCCAGATTGCATGGTTTTTTTCGATGGCCAGACCCAGGCCCTTGAAAAACTTCTGCTGCGCCCCTACCATTAGCACTCAATAGCGTTGAGTGCTAATAAGTCTGCCTCGCCGCTGGATGCCCCTATTTCTGCAACCTTTTTTGATGGAGCGAATAAGTATGAAACTGCGTCCCCTGCACGACCGCCTGGTGGTCAAGCGTCTTGACCAGGAGCGAACCACCGCCTCGGGCATCGTCATTCCGGACAACGCCGCCGAGAAGCCCGACCAGGGCGAGGTGATCGCCGTCGGCAACGGCAAGATCCAGGAAGATGGCAAACAGCGCCCCCTCGATGTGAAGGTGGGCAACCGTGTCCTTTTCGGCAAGTACGCCGGTCAGACCGTGAAAGTCGATGGCGAGGAGCTTCTGGTTCTTCGCGAAGACGACGTCATGGCCGTGATTGAGTAAGACCACGCGTCGGCGAACTCCCTCTCAACCCAATTTGTTCAGGAGAATTTAAATGGCTGCAAAGCAAGTTTTATTCGGCGACGACGGTCGCCACAAGATGGTCAATGGCGTCAACATTCTGGCCAATGCTGTCAAAGTCACCCTCGGTCCCAAAGGCCGCAACGTCGTCCTCGAGCGCTCCTTCGGCGCACCCACAGTCACCAAGGACGGTGTCTCGGTTGCCAAGGAAGTCGAGCTCAAAGACAAGTTCGAGAACATGGGTGCACAGATGGTCAAGGAGGTGGCCTCCAAGACCTCTGACAACGCAGGCGACGGCACCACAACCGCCACCGTGCTGGCACAGGCCATTGTCCGCGAGGGCATGAAGTATGTGGCCGCCGGAATGAATCCCATGGACCTCAAGCGCGGCATCGACAAAGCCGTGATCACCATCACCGAAGAACTCAAGAAGATCTCCAAACCATGCACCACCTCGAAAGAGATTGCGCAGGTCGCCTCAATTTCCGCGAACTCCGACAGCGAAATTGGCGACATCATCGCCAAGGCCATGGAGAAGGTGGGCAAAGAGGGTGTCATCACCGTCGAAGACGGCAAGTCACTTCAGAACGAGCTCGATGTGGTCGAGGGAATGCAGTTTGATCGTGGTTACCTCTCGCCCTACTTCATCAACAACCCCGAGAAGCAAGTTGCCGTTCTCGAGAACCCGTTCATCCTCCTGCACGACAAGAAGGTCTCAAACATTCGTGACCTACTCCCCGTGCTCGAGCAGGTGGCCAAATCCGGTCGGCCGCTCCTCATCGTTGCGGAAGACGTTGAGGGCGAGGCACTCGCCACACTGGTGGTCAACAACATCCGCGGCATCCTCAAGACCGTGGCCGTCAAGGCGCCTGGCTTTGGCGACCGTCGCAAGGCCATGCTCGAGGACATGGCCATTCTTACCGGCGGCGTTGTTATCTCTGAAGAAACCGGCATGACCCTCGAGAAGGCCACTCTGGCCCAGCTCGGCCAGGCCAAGACGGTCGAAATCGCCAAAGAGAACACGACCATCATCGATGGTGCCGGCGACAAGAAGAACATCGACGCACGCGTCAAGCAGATTCGTGCACAGATCGAGGAAGCCACCAGCGACTATGACAAAGAGAAGTTGCAGGAGCGCGTGGCCAAGCTCGCCGGTGGTGTCGCAGTCATCCGCGTGGGTGCCGCCACCGAGGTGGAAATGAAGGAGAAGAAAGCCCGTGTCGAAGACGCGCTGCACGCAACCCGTGCCGCAGTCGAGGAAGGCATTGTGGCCGGTGGTGGCGTGGCCTTGCTGCGCGCCCGCAATCAGGCCAAACCCAAGGGCGACAATTCCGACCAGGAAGCGGGCATCAAGATTGTGATGCGTGCGGTCGAGGAGCCCCTGCGCCAGATCGTCTCCAACTGCGGTGAAGAGCCCAGCGTTGTGGTTGCCAAGGTCCTCGATCTCAAGGGTGCCCATGGCTACAACGCTGCCTCTGGTGAGTACGGCGACATGCTCGAGATGGGTGTCGTGGATCCCACCAAGGTCACTCGCACCGCCCTTCAAAACGCTGCCTCTGTGGCCGGTCTGATGCTGACGACCGACTGCATGATTGGCGAGGCCCCCGATGACAAGCCCGCTGCCGGCGGCATGCCCGGTGGTATGGGCGGCATGGGTGGCATGGGCGGCATGGATATGTAATCCCCCACCGGCCCACGCCTCGGTGTGGGCCGTTATCACTACAACTCCCCCGCAGGAGGGTCAACCTCCCGCACTCCCCACCCGGGTCATTGGACCCGGGTTTTTTTTACAATGCGACGATGACCTTCAAAGAGCGATGCCAGTGGGCCTGGCAAAAGAATCAGAGCCTGCTCTGTGTCGGTCTTGATCCCGAACCAGGACGGCTGCCCCGTTCGTGTGCGAATAATCAACTCAATGTTGCTGTTGAACTCTTCTGTATGGGCATCGTCGATGCAACGGCCCCCTATTGCTGCGCCTTCAAGCCACAGATTGCCCACTTCGCTGCACTCGGACTTGAGTCCACGCTCGAATCAATCTGCCGCCATATCAAGGCAACCCATCCCGATCACCTTCTGATCCTAGACGCCAAGCGCGGTGACATTGGCTCGACCGCGAGCAATTATGCAAAGGAGGCCTTCGAGAGATACTGCGCAGACGCAGTGACCCTCAGCCCCTATATGGGCGGCGACAGCCTCAGCCCCTTCCTCGATTTTCAGGACAAGGGCATCTTCCTGCTCTGCCGCACCAGCAACCCAGGCGGTGACGACCTGCAGATGCTTGCCCTCGACGGAGGCGAGCGCCTCTTCGAGCGCGTGGCCCGCCTGGCCAACGAGCGTTGGAATCACAGCGGTCAAGTCGGATTGGTCGTGGGTGCCACCTATCCAGTTGAACTCGCAAAGGTGCGGGCCATTGCGCCCGATCTGCCACTGCTTGTGCCCGGCATCGGTGCACAGGGCGGAGACTTAAATGGCGCCGTCACCGCTGGACGTGATGCCAATCGCCAGGGGTTGTTCATCAACTCCTCCCGCGCCATTCTCTACGCCAGCGGGCAAGACGATTGGGCACAACGGGCCTCTGACGTTGCCCACGAGACGCGTGATGCCATCGCGGCCTCACTGATCATTTGAACCAGCCAGCAACACCAGAGAGAGAAGCAACGAGGGAGGCCATCATAGAGTCGCACCTGTTTCAGTCGCACTACGGTGCATGGGCCCTGCTGGTCAAGGAGGTTCGACGGTTCGCGAAGGTTTCCGTGCAGACCGTCTTGGCTCCCCTCGTCTCGGCCATGCTGTTTCTCGTCATCTTTGCCCTTCTTTTAGAGAGCCGGGTGGAGCCCATGCCCGGAGTCAGCTATAGCGCGTTTCTGGTGCCGGGTCTCGTCATGATGACCATGCAGCAAAATGCATTCGCCAATTCAAGTTCCAGCCTCACGCAGAGCAAGATCACAGGAACACTCGTATTTCTCATGCTCTCGCCGCTTCGACCTTGGGAGTGGCTCGTCGGTTACCTGGGTGGGGCCATCGCGCGCGGAATCGCCTGCGGCCTGGCGGTGTGGTTGGCCAGCATTCCTTTTGTATCGGTTCCCGTTGTCAGTCCCCTCTGGGCGATCTCATTCGGACTCATGGCCTGTCTGATTTTAGGAGCACTCGGACTCATTGCTGCCCTTTATGCAGAGAAGTGGGACCATGTGGCCGCCTTTCAAAATTTCCTCATCAACCCGCTCACCTTCCTCGCGGGTGTCTTCTACTCGGTTCAGATTCTGCCCGACCAATGGCAATTTATTAGTCACCTCAATCCCTTCTTCTACCTGATCGATGGATTTCGATTCGGCGTATTTGGCCAGTCCGATGTCTCCCCCTGGCTCAGCGCGTCGATCTGTGGCGCCTCCACAGCTCTGCTGCTCGTTCTCACTCATCAGCTCATTGCCTCGGGCTGGCGCATCCGAAACTAAAGGCCAAAAAAAAGCGGCCACAAGGGCCGCCTTTCTTTGAAGCAGTAAAGCTTACTTCTTGGCTTCAGCTTTCTTCTCGTCCTTCTTTGCATCTTTCTTGGCTTCGGCAGCTTTCTTGTCATCGGCCTTAGGAGCGGGAGCTTGGGCATAAGCACCAGAAACAGCAAACATTGCAGCCATAGTGGCGAGAGCAATTTTCTTCATATATTCCTCAATGTGGTTAGTGATAAACGCAGACCTTGTTTTTTGGAACTCAGCCCACAGCGCGAAGTCTACGACAAAACCTTGAGCCGTGTGCGGGTTACATTTTCAAGAATATTGTTTAAAACCAACCCGTTAGACCCAACCGCCTAGCCCACAGGCCAACGGATTTGTCGGGCATGAAGCGCCGCGCCCAGCACCCCCGCAGAGTCCCCCAGCCCATTGGCCAGAACCGGGGTGCGGCAGACCTCTGACCCGAAGAGGGCCCCGGCCAGGCCCCGGCCAATGGCCTGGGCGAGTCCGGGGTGATTGGACAAGCCGCCGCCCAGCACAATCGCATCGGGGTCGATGGTCTGAACGACGCCTTTGAGCCCCCTGCAGAGGTGCGCAATCCATTGCTCGGTAAAGATTCGATTCTCGGGACTTGCATCACTCAAGATGGCCCGGGCCGACCGTTGCTCTCCGGTCCTCTCCAGCCACCTGGCAGAGAGCCCACTTCCGGAGACCAGGGTCTCGAGGCAACCCCTCTGCCCACACCAGCAGAGTGGCCCCTCGGGCTCGATCGACAGGTGGCCCCATTCACCGGCCAGGCGATTGGGCCCAATATGCAGCCTCCCATCAACCACCAGTCCCGCACCGCAACCCGTTCCAAGAATCACACCAAACACCACACGAGAGCCCTTCCCCGCACCAAGGGTCGCCTCGGCCAGGGCAAAGCAATTCGCATCGTTCTCTACCACCACAGGCTGGCCGATGGCCGAGGCAATCCATTCTTGTATTCGCAGGCCATTCAGACACAGTGTGTTGGAATTGCGAAGAACGCCCGAGTCGAGATCGATGGATCCAGGCGTTCCCATCCCCACCACCAATGGCCCCTGCGCCTGACTGCCCAGACTGGCCCTTGCAGCAACAAAGAGGCCCGCAATCGCCTGACGAATCGCCTCTGGCCCCTCCGTTGCAGGCGTGGCGCATCTTTGCCGAAAACAGACCCGGCCACTCGAATCGATCGCGGCCACCTCGGTCTTGGTGCCACCAAGATCAATTCCAATGGCCGGACCCATCGAGCTTGGAAGACACACCGAGGAATCGTTTGTCGGCTGGGTCATGGCCAGATTGTATGATTCGCGGCAATGCCTCTTCCCCACATCCTTCTTGCTCTTCTGGTGATGGGACTCTGGGGAAGCAACTTTGTGGTTCAGTTCTGGGCCGTGCATCTGGTGCCGCCCCTGCTCTTTGCCACGCTGCGGTTCGCAACCGTCTGCATTCCGCTGCTTCTTCTCTATCCAAGGTGCCCAACCCGCTGGTCTCTTCTGATTCCCTATGCGCTGGCGTCTTTCACTCTGCAATTCGCCCTGTTGTTCCTTGCCCTTCGTTGGGGGATGCCACCGGGAATCGCCTCACTGGTGATGCAAAGCCAGATCTTCTTCACGCTGCTCTTGTTGGTGACCATGGGTGAGAGCCGCCCGCTTCGGCAACAGTGGGTCGGCATCTGTCTGGGTGCCGCTGGGATGGCATGGGTGGGCTCCACCTTCGATCTTGGGGCGGGTCTCATTGCATTTTTGATGACCATTGGTGCGGCCTGCTCATGGGCCATCGGCAATGTATTTGTCAAACGCATGGGCGGCGAGATTGCTGCCGTTCCACTGGTGGTCTGGGGATCGGGTATTGGTGCCTTGGGCCTGCTGCCCATCTCATTGGCCCTCGAGGGCAGCACCGCCTGGGCCCACTCCATCTCTATGCTCATGTCAGGCCACGCGGAGCTCTGGGCCTATCTGCTTTTCAACGCGTTCGGTGCAAGCCTCATTGGATACGGAGGCTGGTCATGGCTCTTGAAGCGTCACCCCGCGGCCAGCGTGGTCCCCTTTACCCTGCTTGTTCCATTCTTCGGCATGGGCTCGGCAGCACTCTTTCTCAACGAGGCATTCTCGCTTGAGATGGTCCCAGGCATTGTCCTTACACTGATCGGACTCGCCCTCACTCAAGTCAGAGCGCCGGGGGCGCGGGCGTCTTGAGTTTTAATGGTCGAAGAACTGCTGACGGGCCAGTTCTTGATACAGCACCGACTCGCGCATGAGTTCCTCGTGAGTGCCCACCGCCACCAACCGGCCCCCATCCATCACCACGATGCGACTCGCCCGACGGACTGTCGAGAGTCGATGGGCAATCACCAACGCGGTGCGGCCGGGCAGAAGCCGCTCGAGCGCACTCTGCACCAGTCGCTCAGAGACGGTGTCGAGCGCCGAGGTCGCCTCATCCAACAGCAAGAGCGGCGGGTTTCGAAGAATGGCGCGCGCAATCGCGATTCGCTGACGCTGACCACCCGAGAGTCGCACACCCCGCTCCCCCAAGAAGCTGGCATAGCCCTGCGGTAGATCACCAATGAATTGGTCTGCATGGGCGGCCTGGGCAGCAGCCCGCACCTCCTCGTCAGAGGCATTGAGCCGCCCGTAACGAATGTTTCCCATGGCATCGTCCGAGAAGACAACGGGGTCCTGCGAGACCACACCAATGAGCCCACGCAGTCTGGGCAAGTCCCACTGCTCAATGGGCCGGCCGTTGATTCGAATTGACCCCGACTGGGCTTGAAAGAATCCAAGAATTAGTTGAAACACAGTGGACTTGCCCGCCCCCGATGGGCCCACCAGGGCAATCGTCTCGCCCGCCTCGACATTTAAGGTGAAATCGCGCAAGGCCCAGTCATCGGGGCGAGAGGGGTAAGCGAAGGAGATGGCATCGAACGCGATTCGCACCGGCTCGGCCTGCGTCTCTGCAGAAGAAGAATTGTCCTCGGGAGGGCTCTTCTGAAGAATACGGCCGACAAATCCGCCTGCTGGCCCCATGAGATCAACGAGCCGCTCGGTGGCTCCAATGGCTCGCTGCAGATCCCCCCACCCCTCTGCAAGCGCAGCAATAGAACCCGCAGTGAGGGTTGCGTAGAGAACAAACTGGGCCAACTCACCTGCGCTCATTGACCCTGCGGCAACCTCGCGTGCGCCAAGCCAGAGCACAAATACAATGACCAAGAATGCCAACACAATCGCCACCAGCGTGAGCACCGAACGGCTTCGAATGCGGCGAAGCGAGACCTCAAAGGCGCGCTCCACGGTCTGAACGTAGCGCGAGAGTTCAAATGGTTCGCGGCCATAGGCCTGCACCGTTGAGATGGCATTGAGCACCTCGCCCGCAAGTGCACTGGTATCGGCCACGCGGTCTTGGCTGTCCTTTGAGATGCTTCGGACGCGTCGGCCCAGGGCCAGGACCGGCAGAACAACCGCCAGCAACAAAACAACCATCAGCGAGGCCAAAAATGGGCTCGTGATGAGCATCATGGTGATGCCGCCCGAGAGCAAGACGCCACTGCGCAGGGCCATGGAGACACTGGTACCAATCAGTGTCTGAATCAGCGTGGTGTCGGCCGTGAGTCGAGAGAGCACCTCACCCGTCTGCAGGGTCTCGAAATAGCGCGGTGGCTGAACGAGGACGTGGGCATAGACCGAGCGGCGCAGATCCGCCACCACACGCTCACCAAGCCATGACATGAAGTAAAAACGCAGCGCAGTGAAAACTCCCAATGCAACGGCAATCAGTACCAGCAGCCCGAAAGGCTCTGCGAGTCCCGAGAGGCCCTGATCAATTAGCCCACGAAATGCCAGAGGCACCGAGAGCGTCGAGGCTGCAGCGAGCAAAAGAAAAAGAAAGGCCAGAAACCATTGCCGCGGATACTGGGCGGCCAAGGCCCATATGGGCCTGAGTTGGTCAATAGAACGGCGGGGTTTGGGTTGCATTGCTGTCTCATAATACGGGGTGACCCAGACAACCGCCGAGTGAGCCCGCAATGCCCTATAACGCCGAAATCAGCCGCTCCAACCCCACCGCATTTTTGTTTCTCATCGACCAGTCGGGGTCCATGGGTGAATCCGTCGGCAAAAGCAGTTACACGCGTGCGGCCTTCCTCTGCGATGCGCTCAATCGTGTGGTGATGAATCTGATTGCCCGCAGTTCCAAATCCGAGGGGGTCCGCGATTACTTCCACTTGGGCGCCATTGGCTATGGTGGACAGGGCGTGCACAACGCCCTTCGAGGTGGGTTTGCCAATCGAATCTTCCATCCCATTTCGGCTTTTGAGCGATCACCATTGGCGATTGAAGACCGCCTCGAGCAGGTTCCAGACGGCAATGGCGGGATGCGTTCGCACTCCATCAAGTTTCCCGTCTGGTTCCAGCCGCTGCATGATGGGGGAACGCCCATGCGCAAGGCACTTCGGATGGCGGCCGAGGAACTCACGGGTTGGTGCGACGACCATCCCGACTCATACCCGCCCACGGTTCTTCACGTCACCGATGGCGAACCCACCGACGGCGATCCAGAGCCGATGGCTGGTCAGGTGAGACAGACAGGCACCACCGATGGCCACTCGCTTCTCTTTAACCTGCACACCAGCAATAGCAAGGCAAGCCCCATTGAGTTCTGTAGCAACGAGGAGGCCGTTCGCGACCCTTACGGAAAGAGCCTCTTTCGCATGTCGAGCCCACTGCCCAAGCCTGTGGCCGATGCCGCTCGGGAGAAGGGCTACGAAGTCGAGGCAGGCGCGCGGGGCTTTTTCTACAACGTGGAGCCGGTGGAGATCGTTGAGTTTTTTGATATTGGCACCCGCGCCTCCTCCCAGTCGATGCTGTTGAGATAAAGCCAGTGCGGGTACTCCGTGCCATCAGCCTCCCCAAGGAGGCCGATTACGCCAGCTCAAACGAGGATTTTTTTCTTGCCGACCCAGGCGGGTGCATTGCATCGATGAGCGATGGAGCCAGTGAATCCTTTGACTCTCGAAGCTGGGCCCGTTGCCTCTGTCAGGCCTTCAACGAGCGGTTTCTGGATATCGGTGATGCGATTCCATCGGACGACGATATCCACGAGATGGTCAACACGGCAAGAGATCGATTCCTCGAACTCTTCTCATCGCGCGACCTGAGTTGGTCTCAACAAGTGGCCTTCGATCGCGGGAACTTCGCAAGCCTGATTGGCGTGATCGAGAGCAGTCATCAAATCACCATGGTCGGAATCGGCGACTCCATCGCCGTCTGGCAAGAACCGTCGGGTCGCCTTCAGAGCCACCCCATCCCCATCGATCAGCCCGACAGTTTCAAACGCCACCCGGTGCTGCTCTCCTCGGATGCAAGGGGTGACGAGGATGTCTTTCATCGACAACGCCGTCGGTGGTCGGTGATCCAAGTGAATAAGGCCGACCTGCTTGGGGCGCGTCTGTATCTAATGACCGATGCGCTGGGCCATCAAGTTGTCTCCACAGCCCACGCTGGGCAGTGGGATTTGGCAGAGAAAAACCTCTGCCAGAGCGAGACCGACTTTCGCTATTGGGTCACGCAACAACGCCTGAGCCACCAAATGCGTGTCGACGACACCACCCTCGCTGTGCTCTCTTTCAAGGAATCCAGATGAGGCTGCCCAACCTCGAGCAGTACCTGCGCGCTTTCCAACTGCCCCCGAGTCGTATTTTTAAAGACCCGGCGCTGCGAGGCGCAACCGTCGAGACCAATGCATTGGGCATGCCTCGGGTTCGATCGGGCAACTTTGCGCTCGTCTTTCGACTCGATGCGGCCAACGAGACCTATGCAGTGCGCTGCTTCACCCGAACCTCCAAAGAGGTCGCCCAACGCTACCAAGCCATCGCGGAGGCAACGCAAGCGTTGCGCGTGAGTTCCATGCCGCGGGCCTTTCTTCCTTTCGATTACCAGGCACAGGGTGTCTCAGTCGAAGGCGAGTTCTTCCCGATCATCAAGATGAAGTGGGCCACCGGCCGCAGCCTCGGCGACTATCTCGGCGAGTACCATCAAAACCGAACCAAGCTTGCAGCGCTGCGGCAGTCCATGAAATCACTTGCCAGCTTTCTAGAGAGCCACAGCATTGCCCACGGTGATATCCAGCCCGGCAATGTCATGGGCAGTGAGGATGCCAAGCAGCTCCAGTTGGTCGACTACGACGGCATGTATGTTCCTGGGCTCTCTGGCCTGCCAGCAGCCGAACTCGGGCACATCAACTTTCAACACCCCAAGCGCAGCGAGGCGCATTTCCAGCCAGAGCTCGATCGCTTCTCTTTCATAGCGATCGATTTTGCGCTCTCAGTACTCGAGACCGAGCCCGGCCTATGGGAGCGCAGTTACAGCGATGAAGAGGGAATTGTTTTTCGCGCCAGTGACTACGCCAACCCCCTGCAATCACCAGTGCTTGCCCTTCTGGCCGAGCGGCCAGCCCTGCGGGAGCGGGTCGAGCAATTCTCGAGAATCTGCCTGGGACGATTCGAGGACATCCCCACTCTCGAGGAGTTTCAGAACGCGGCCATTCAGACCGCCCAGCCCGCCAAGCCACCCACTCTTACCAAGCCCTTGGCTGCGCCGAGCACCGCACCCATTCCCGCGAAGCCCGCTGGAGGCCCCGAGAAGGCGCCAGGCCCCAAGGAACCTCCACCACCCATTGCGACATCGGCGCCACTGGTATTTCGCCCTGTGTTGCGCGCCGAACCCACTGCGAATACCAACCCCCAGGAGACAGCCGCAGCCTATGTAGGGTCGTATGAAGTCGTGCCGGCCTCGAGTTTTGTGAAAGTCAGCCAGCATGTGGGCAAACGAATTGAGCTGGTTGGAAAGGTCGTTGACATTCGTGCGGGCAAGGCGCGTTTCAACAACCGGCCCGCGCTGCGGCCCTACATCTATGTCGATTTCAACGAAATGTCGAGTGGACGAGTCGTGCGTATCAAACTGCTGCCGGAGATCCTCGAGACCATGCGCGGCAGCCCAGAGCAACTTCCAAATCCATCCTGGGTCGGCAAATGGCTCACCGTGTCAGAGGTTGTGCAGCCGGTGCAGTACCTGCCGCATCCGGCCTTCTCGGGCGGCATCGGAGAGGCCAGCCTCCTGATCAATCAGCCCGGTCAGATTCGTCGGCTCTCCGAGGCAGAGGCGCGGTATCGACTTGCCTCCAACAATGCGGCCGCCCGGGCCCGCATCAAGACCCGGTCGGTCACAACACGCGCGCCCCGGCCAGGAGGCGGGTCCGGTAGCCGAAAAGCTTGATGTAAGATTTCAGGCTCTGCGGTGATGTAGCTCAGTCGGTTAGAGCGTGGCACTCATAACGCCAAGGTCGCTGGTTCGATCCCAGCCATCACCACCAGTTCACTCGGGTGAGCATGTATCCCGCCAAGACAAACAATAGATAAGCAAACCAGCGCTTGAGTTTCGGGACATCGGTCTTGTGGGCCAGTCGCGCACCGATGGGTGCCGTCATCATCGAGGCCGTGGCAAGGCAGATTAGGGCCGGCAGGTAGATGTAGCCCACTGATCCGCTGGGCATGCCCGGCAGATCCCACCCCGCCATGGCGTAGCCAATCAGCCCCCCCAGCGCAATCGGAAAGGCCAAGCCAGCCGAGGTGGCCACCGCCTGATGCATGCTGACATTGCACCAGGTGAGAAATGGGATGGTCATAAAACCGCCACCCGCTCCCAGAATGACAGCGATGAGGCCAAATCCCGTTCCTACCATGGCCATCCCCACCGCACCGGGCACATCACGTCCTGGCTTTGGCTTCTTCCCCTTGAGCATCTGCCAGGCGGAGTAGCCCACGAAAAGACCAAAAAATGCCGCCAAGAAAGATTCTTTGAGCATCCCAGCAAAATGGGCCCCCGCAAACGTTCCAACAAAGGCGCCCAAGCCCATGGCACCGAGCAGATCAGTGCGCACCGCCCCATGCCGATAGTGGGCCAGCGTGCTGGACATTGACGTGAATAGATTGGCCGCCAAAGAGGTCGCAATAGCGATCTTCATAATTTCCGTGGGCGGAAAGCCCTTGGCTCCGAACAACATGACCATGAAAGGGACCATGGTCATCCCCCCTCCGATCCCCAGGAGACCCGCCAAGAAGCCCACACTGCCTCCGAGGGCGACGAGGCTGACGACCAGCCCCCAATCCAACCACTCCATGTACGTCCCCTCAAAGGTCCATGTAAAATCATAAACTTATGCAAATCAGCTTCATACCCAAGTCGGGCAGCCGGTGTTTTCACTTCAGTCTCGTGGGCTGGCGCCTGAAGGTCGCCATCGGCCTGGGAATCCTCTTTGTCCTTGCAATGGTTCGCATCGGATTCATGTTGGCCTCCGAGGCGTCTGGCGGATCAACCAGCGCGGTGCTCAGTTGGTGGAGCATTGGGCGGGACGAGGCCGTTGCCAAGGAGCTCGGGGCGCTGCGCGCCAAGATCGATCTTCTCGAATCCACCATCTCCGCCATGGAGGGCGAGATCCCCAAAGAGGGGCCCAAGGCCGAGGGATCCAAACCCACCAGCGTCAAAGAGCCCTCACAGGGAAAAACCGGGGCAAGCAAAAGCCGAGAGGGCTATGTGCCCATCGATGCCCACTCAGCCCCCCTTGAGATCGAGCGTCTCAATGAGCGGATGGAAAAGATCAGCTATTCCCTCGAGCGTGTTCTCTCCCATCGAGAGAACCTCGCCATCAATCTCATACTCAACGACTCGGTCCAGCCCATCGCTGCCCCGATCACCTCTGGCTTTGGTCGACGCATGGACCCATTCGATGGCAATCCCGCCTTCCACCGAGGCATCGATTTCATCGCGCCAGCGGGCACGGCCGTCTTCGCGCTGAGCTCCGGTGTGGTGGAGTCGATCGGTCCCTTCGGTGGCTATGGCAACGTTGTGGTCATCCGGCACAACGACCGAATCGTGAGTCGCTACGCCCACCTCGAAGGAATTGAAGTCACCACCGGCATGGCTGTTTTGGCGGGGCGCCGCATCGGCCGCGTCGGAAGCACGGGACGCTCTACCGGCAATCACCTGCACTTCGAGATTGAGATCGATGACCGTGTTGTCAATCCAAGACCGATCCTCGAGCGCGTTCGAGGCCGAACGGTCACTGCCATGTCCAGTGGGGCCGAGGCACGGTCCAACTAAGCCGCCTTGCGCAACAGGCTCCACCCGCACCCTCTTCGTAAGAATCCCCGATGCTAGAACCGAAAAAGAACCCACTCATTGACGAGCCGCTGATCGCGACCTCGGCAAAGACTTTCGAGCGGGTGCGTCTGATCTACACGGTGCTCATCACCCTTTGTGCCCTTACGCTCTTCGGCTGGCTCTGGCTGCTGAGTTCCTTTGGCGAGAACATCTACGATGAGACGTGGTGGCGCCAGGCCATCTCAAGATTCGCCAGCCAGCAGTTCGAGTCGTCGATCTCCAATGAGCAGTCGAATCAGCTCAATGACCGAGTCAAAGAAGTCACCTCCGAGAACGCTGGCATCCAGACGAAGTTGCAGAATCTAGAGCGGCTGATTCAGGCCACACAGACCGACGTCTGGACACGCAAGTTCGTGGCCTGGCGAGCACCGGGAAGCGATGGGGTGCAATACGAAGTGCTTCTCTCGAACCCGGATCCGCGCAAGAAGCCGGCCGCGGGCAGCAAGATCAAGGTGCAGATTCGTGGCCTCGACCGCTTTGATCCGCTCGTTCCAGAGCCAGGCATCGCTGAATCTATCCAACGCTTCAAACTCTCGCAGCACATCATCGCTGCGCCCGAGATTGCCGAGACCGTCAAAGGAAAACTTATCTCCTCGATTTCTCGGTATGCCGTCTTAATCGTGATCCCCAATGATGACCCAGCCCAGACCGAGGTCATGATCATTCCCATCACGGTCCGCAACTAGCACAGGGAAGGCCTGACCATGTTCAACCGAAGCAGCCGCACCGCAGTTCAGACCGAGACCCTGGCCACCCTTATCGACGCGAGCGTCCAGATCTATGGCGAGGTCACGTTTGAGAAGAGTGCCCGAATCGACGGAATGGTCACGGGGAATGTCACCGGCTCATCCTCGAAGGGGGGAACGCTCATTGTTGGGGCCACCTCCACGATCAAGGGCCGAGTGAGCTGCCATAGTGTGGTGGTGCTTGGACGTGTCCAAGGTGACATCGAGGCGACTCAATTGGAGATTCGGGCCGGTGCAGTGATCGATGGAGACATCTTCTACGATGTGGTCGAGATCCATCAGGGGTCGTCTATCAATGGCCGAATGGTCCGGCGCGGGGGCGGGTCCGCAGCGGCCACAGAGGCCCCGAAGAAAAAAACCTAGTTCTTGTCGACCTGAATCGTTGATAAGAACTTCGCCAGCGCTGGACTCAGCGGTGGCGGTGTTTTTCCCCCTACCCCGGCCGCGGCTTGGCGCTTCTGCGCAGGGCTGATTGAATCGTCCGATCGCAGATTGGTCCCCGACACCGAAGAACCCTCGGGTCGACGTTGGGACAAATGCTTGGACAAAACGCTGTTGTAACTACTGAGGGGTTTGGCCGACGGCTTTACAAGCCCACCCAATGTCTTGCGTTGTTGGTGCAGTTCATCGGCACGGCGAATGCCGTCTGCAAAGCGCAGGAAATTCTCCTTGACGCTTCCATCCATAAAGATCATGAAGTTTTTGCGGAAGAGGTCTCGCACCAAGACCTCATCGAACATGGGGGGGGCAAGCATAAATGGAACAGGGAAACGTGCCTCTCCAAAGGCATGGTCCAAGACCTGCTCGGATTTGATTCGAGAGGGGCAAATCACCAAGGTTGGCACGGCATTGAGGTCTCTGTTCTTTTGGTCAAAGACCCAGGCATTGCGATCGATGAAACCTGTGGTTGCCGCCAACTCAATTTCGGATACCCCCGAGGGCACCAGAACCAGATCGAAGCCCAAGAGGAATTCGGGGTCGGTATGGGCCGTCCAGGTGAGATCGGCAATCACCACCTCTTGCGCCTCGTCGGCCCGACGCAGAAGTGTTCGAGCGGTCAGCAACCAACGACGGCCACCGGATTCATAGATGGGGTGGTGCTGAATGGTGATGCCAAGTTGGGTGGCAACACTGAGCCAGGAGCGCGAGGAAACATGCGGATCGTAGTCCAGCAGAATGGTTCTTCTGCCTTGGGTCACCTGAAACCAGGCGGCGAGATTGGCGGCAATCGTGCTTTTGCCCACGCCGCCCTTTTGGCTCACAACGATGATTTTGGACAACGCCATAATGGAGGAGAAAAATCCTTTAGTAACTGAAGGTTACATATGCTTTTTACAACCTATTTGTAGAAAAATCAACCCATGCGAGACAGTCTCCAATCCCCTGGCCTGATTCGTCGATCCGACTACCAGGTCGCCAGCCACGCCATCGAGTCGCTTGAGTTGGAGTTTGACCTCGGCTTAGAGGAGACCACCGTCGTCTCTCGCTTCAAGTTCAGTGCCCGCGGTGGCCGTACAGCGGCCCTGGAGCTTGCGGGCGATGGGCTCGGGCATCATGGCGTGGCCGTCAACGGTCGGCTCGTCTCCCCGAATCGTTACGAGAGTTCAAGCCAATTTCTAAGGCTTCCGGCGGCCACTCTCGGCGGGGTCGAAGGCCTTCTCGAGATTCGCACGCGGGTCTACCCCAAGTCCAATACAGAACTCATGGGCCTGTATGCCAGCCAGGGCGGCCTCTACACCCAATGCGAGTCCGAAGGCTTTCGCCGAATCACCTACTTTCTCGACCGCCCCGATGTCATGACCATTTATCGGGTCACCCTTCGGGGGCGCGTCAAGGCCTTTC